>NZ_JBDGQZ010000024.1:0-97516 GCF_042218505.1 Halobellus sp. | reverse complement strand
TGAGCGCGCTTACCGGGGTGAATCGACTGGAGTCGATGTGCTGCACCCACTCTCTAAGTCGGTCACACCGTTATTGATAGAGGCCAGGTAGGTCATTGAGTCGCTGCTTAATACACAGCGCGAATGCAGCACGTCGGACACGGAGAATCAGGGCCGTCTGATTTGATCAGTACAGGGCAGGCACCGATCACATAACTGAATTCAGTTATCTGTAGTGTCACAAGCGATTGTGTCTGCGCCGGTTAAATTCGGTGTACTCCCCTTTTGGAGTCCCTCGTTAGTCGGATCATCTCGAAGGGCAAAGCGGTTGGTGAGGTAGTACCACACGGATACCTCAAAGAATCCAGATGGGAGCGGTGTGGACGACGTCGTCGAAGTTTCTGTGTTGTCGAATTGAACACGGCTATCAATACCGACGGTGTATCCTCCTTGTGTTTGGGAAATCGCCCATTCGGGAACTTTCAGGTCGATCTCTATGCCCCCGTACTCAGGGAGTTTGGAATTGTACTGATATGCCCGTTCAAAGGCGGTTGCGAACGTCTTCGCTGTGGATACTGTCAGCGACTCTGGAATCGTGGGATATTGCTTCGTTCTGGATGAATCAGGTGTTGGCCGAAGTCGGGTTGATGATTCGCATTCGCCCTTCGACGGTGTCTGAACTGAGATTGATCGATCCGAAGTACTGGTAGACGGTGAAGATGGTTGGTCTGAATTGTTGGAAGATCCTGTTAGACAACCACCGAGGACAGTTGAGAGAGCGATACCGGTGGTAGCGAGGACTTCGCGTCGATTCATAACGAGGTAATCAAAAGTTCTGAAACAACCTCTAAATGCTTTCGGGGAACCGAACCTATTGACCTCTGCTTAGTTCGCAGTCCTACGGACTGTCTGATTCATCCGGATTAGTGTGAAACCAACAAAGGCTGACCGCTGACTTCATACTCTGTCTCTTGCAGGCTCTTCCTGACGGTTTCTGGGCAGGTCACTCCAAGCTATGCAAGATACAGGGCGCGTGTCTTGCAGTAAACTATCTCGGAGTTCGATTAGACCGGATCGGTCAACACAGATGAACGCAGTATCACACCGAATCGTTATCTACTCAGGATCTGTCAGAAACGGGCTGCTGAGTAGAGAGGCCGTAATCAGCTCAGTGGCGCCGTCACCTCGCTACAAAGGTACTGGAAATCTCGCCCAATAATAATACCTACTGGTTATTGCGTGTTCCTTCGATCCGGTCCGGAAGTTCCGGGCACCCCGACCACCACTGGATTCCTATCAGACCGACAGAGAACCTGATATCCGCCCACCAGTACGACACACCCTGCCAGAATCGCCTCGGCGACGAACGGCGCAGCCGTACTCGCTCGGGCAACGATGCCCGACACCTCAACGGGTGTCTCGAACAGTCCCGCCTGATTGTGTACCGCGTGTGCGATCATCGGTATCAGCAGGCATCCTCCCGACTCATTGTAGAACCACGCGTAGACGATTGACTGTCCGATAGTCCCGAGCACGTACCAGTGGAGCGTCGACGGATCGAACACACCCAAGTCGAACACAAAAAACAGCGGCAGATGCCACAGTCCCCAGAGAATCCCAATCCCGGCTGCCGAGAGCGTTGCCGAGTAGGATCGTTGTAGTCGCGGTTGAGCGAATCCACGCCATCCGAACTCTTCGAGACCGCCTGCCAAGAACAACACCACCGCCAATCCGACGACGTAATTCATCAGCGACGGCGGCGAGAAGCGCACCGGGAGTCCAGCCACGGCCTGGATCAGGACTTCGGCCTCGCCGGCCAGCAGGGGAAATGCCACGGCGAGCACGTACCAGAGGGGACTTATTCGCCAGTTGGTCACCTGTCCGAGCAACGCACGGACACTGTCACCGACGACGTAGGTCACGACCACTGCCCCGACTAACGGGCCCCAAGCACGCGGGAGGAGAAGGAGCATCGGAGGGGACGCTCCCCAGGCGGCGTAGACGACGGCGTCAATGCCGAACGACCAGCCGAGGGTGGCCAGTACGAACGCTAAAACGGGATGGTGTCGCATCCATCTGTGAACCGTGTCGGTCATATGTCACAATTCCTTCGAATGCTCATTAAAATCACGCTCTACAGAAGAAATGATTATCGGCGGCGAGAGTGGACGACTCAACGTGGACCGAGACACACAACAGACCATTGCCGTGTGGACAATCTTCCTTCTTCCATTCTCGGTCTTTGGCGGCTTTCTGTACATCCGAAATCAACTCACATTGGGGGTTATCGGTATGTACTGGTTCCCTCCAATCGTCCTGATGATCATCGGAGTTATCCCGCCACCTTGGAAACCACTTGGTAAATAAGCACGTTCACCTAACGGCTGTTTCGTCGCTAATTGGGTGAAACAAACGACAACCAACTGCTGACTACACGCTCTCTATTCAGCAGCCGGTTCCTGACAGGAGATAGGTAGCACCCGGGTCGGCCTGCCACAGCGTCCTCTGTATGGATCAAATGACCGTTGTCATCGGGGCCGCAGAAGTACTTGGAGCTGTTGGACTTGTTGCTACGGTCACAATCCCTGCATTCGCCGATATGGCGCTCGCGTGGTGGGTTATGGCCGTGTGTATGAGTATCGAAGGCGGTAATAGAGTGCGTGCTCAATTCATTGATGACATCGATGGGCACTCTTGAGGACCGAATCGAGGATCTCAAGACGACGCTGCAAGTGCTGTTCCTTGTCGGTATCGCGTTTGTAGTCGTCGGGAGCGCCGTGTGGATGACGAGTAGCGGGCAGGAAGGAACCGTTGGCGGACTCCTCTTGGTCGGGAGTGGCATCGTGGCACTGTTCGCAACTGTTGTTCTGAGCGATAGCGACACCCAGCCCTGACGCCAATCCACGCGATGACAGCCTCACAGAACAGCCGCCCATCACGGTATGAGAAACAGTCTATGACACCCGCTGCTGGTCGGAATGAAGAATTAATAGTCACGACTGGCAACAAGCATACATATTTGACCGGATTCGATCCGATTTCAGGAGTGAAGACCCGAAAACGATGCTCGTACTCGGGCTGTCGATGGTTATCACGGGGGGTCTGACCGCGGCAGGGGCCAGCGATGTGGGCATCGGTCCGGTTCTGGGAACTGCGGTGTTAGTTTGTGGTCTGCTCGTTCTAGGTGGCACGGTCGTCTGTGACAGCACTGAACAGCGCCAGTAACGACAGGTGGGGAAGGTCAATATGGAAGATACGATCTTGCAAGAGGTGGCGTCGCACGGTCCCGCCAGTTGGCTGCTCTCATCTGCGATGTTTCTTACCGGGCTCATCGCCCTGTTTGTAGCCGCCATACAGACGGACAATCACTGGATTTTGGTCGGCATCATTTTGATCACCTTGGCAGAGGCCATTAATCGGAGACGGCTGCCCGATCCGGACGATCCGCGCCCATCGTGGTGGCCGTGGAAGTAAGTGCACCGGGTCTTACCGACACCACAAGCGGCAGACGACTGAGTTTCCGCTGGTGATGCAATGAACGCCCACTACATACGATCATACCTGTGACCGCGAAAACAGCAAGTTGATGTCCCAGCGATACGGCGACGCTCTCTTGTTCCGAGTGTGATCACGACGGGCGAATCAATGGCGACTGGCTCATCCACGTCCTCGCCGAGTCGCTCACCTACGAGTGCCCACAGTGTGAAACGGCGATGAAATTCCCGCCAGCAGCGACGCGAATTGACGGAAAATAGTGCTGGCTCACTTCGCTTCGAACGGAGGAACTGACTGATCGAATCTCCCGACTGACCAATTCGCTATGAGAGATGCTTTCGGAGATACCGTGCAAGATATGCGCCTTGTATTCAGCAGGGCGTTCTCAATACAATCTCGATTTGACAGAACCCTCGACATTCACTAAGCACGCGGCTTCTCAAGACTGGTTCACCGAAAGACAAGTGAAATCAGTAGCAGCGAACCGGCCAGTACAGTCTGAACACTTATCGGCGGGGAGAGTCTTGTAGACAATATGATCCACGGTCTGTGGGACGTGTTCCTGTCTTTGATCGGGAACACGGATGAGGGGAGTGAGACCGACAGTAACAGACGGTTCACCCCATCACCGCTAGACCTGTCGGTTCGCGTCGGCCACGGAGGCAGAGACGATGAAGTTGTGCGTGAACTCTGTGAACTCGACGAACGCGCACGCGAGCTAGAAGAGAATCGGCGCGATCAGTAGGCAGCTCCTTCTAACGGCTATTCAGTGCGATCACAGGTGGAAAAATACCTTGTGAACCGTTGTATACTCCCTGTTAGTGTAATATCTGAATATGATTCGATTTACAGCCGCTAGATCGAATCGAGGAATTTCCGTCGCTGCTCTGCCTTCTCACGCTCAGTCCGCTCATCGTAGTGGCGGTCAAGCACCTCAGGTGATGTTGAAGCCCTATCAGAAACCACCGTATCTGGAACATCAGATCGGAGCCAGTGCGTAATCCCGCCTCTCCGGATCGCGTGCGGTGACAGCGACGACGGACAGTCGTATGCTTCCTTTCGCATTGTCGCGGCTGTACATTCCTCGGGATCACGGTCGTGCGGACACCCGGATCCAGCGACACACGGACGTGTCGTAGCGTAGGCGTCCGCCTGTAGTGTACTCACGTGCGGGCGTCCCTGTGTCGTTGTAATAAGAGGCTCACGGCCGTATTCGTCGGTCACATCGGTTCGATGCTCTTCAATGTAATCAGCGATCACGGATGCAGTTTCCGACTGCAACGCTAGGTACCGATTAGCGTCGTACTGATTTTTGAGCGGTGTACCTGTCTCCGGGCGGTGCCGAAGTTCGATTCCGGGCTCGTCACCGGTAAGATAGATGTCGTCAATATCGATCGCACGGATCGCACCGCGGCGTAGGAGTCCACGCCACATCAACAGTACCACGACGTGCTCACGGGTCGCATACTGGTACTTCGACAGGTAATCGATGATCCGGTCGGCGACATCCGAATCAAGCATCTCGCTGCGTTCATCCTCGCCTTTAGCGAGGGAGGGAACGTGGATTGCGTCGGCGAGCCCGTCACCGACGATTCTGGCGCTCTCGCACCAATTAATAAACACGCGGATCGTGCTGAGTTGCGTATTCATCGTTACCGTATTCGGATTTCCATTCTCCCGTCGCCACGCAGCATACCGTTTGATCGAGAGAGGAGCGATCGAACTCATATCATCGACCCCGACCTCACCGCACCACTCGATGAAGTGGTTAAGATGGGATCGGTGCGCGTAGATCGAACTGTCAGCGAGTTCGGGGGTATGGTCACTGATATACAATTCAACGGCTTCCGTGGGTTCGATTGACTCCGTCATAGTCTAGTTCGACGGATCGATGCACAGCGCGGGGTGCGACCTGCAGAAGGTTCAATTCTCCCTGGCTCTCCGGATGCGGTAAACGCGCGCATTCGGGCCTCTATCCGGTGATTTGGGCATAAGGTCTGATTCGGGAGCGGCAACAAAGAGAACGGACCCGACGGGATTTGAACCCGCGACATCCTGGTCCGGAACCAGGGACTCTGTCCACTGAGCTACGGGCCCCCAAAACGAGTAGGCTGGCTGCCTGTTTAACGGTTATGAACAACCACGAGACGCTGCGAAAGAACAGCTGCGGGATCTCAGGGCGCTTCCCCGGTTTCGATCGTGAAGTCCGCGCGGGGGTACGCAACGCACGTGAGGGTGTACCCCTCGCCGAGTTCGGCGTCGTCGAGCATCTGCTGATTGTCGTGTTCGATGTAGTCCTCGGAGTTGCCGCCGGAGGTGATCTGCCCGGCACAGGAGACACATTGGCCCTGCCGGCAGGCGTAGGGGAGGTCCCAGCCTTCTTCCTCACCCTGATCGAGGAGCGGTTCGTCGTTCGAGACCTCGATTGTCTCGCCCTGCTTGGCGAACTCGACCTCAAAGTACTCGATTTCGTCTTCCGGAATGTCGCTGGGATCGACCTCTTCGGCCTCTTCGGCCTCTTCGAGTTCGGCACCCTCTTCACCGCCGACGACTCCCCCTGCAGGGGCTGCGCCGCCGCCGATGGATCGGTTCATCGGTTCCGGGAAGTCCGTCTCTGGGAGCGTGCTCGCCCGCTGTTCGAGCACCTCTTGGGAGATGTCGCCGGTGGCCGTCCACCCGGTACCGCGAGCGTAGTGGATCGCCACCACGAGGAGCGTTAGGGTCACCCCGAGACCCAGCCCCACGAAGTTGATTTCGACCATACTGGCGCTATGGAATCGGGGGTTAAGGAAATTGTGATTATCGCGCCGGGGCCGACACGAACGGGCGAGATCCCGCCGCTCACTCGTTGCGTCGCTTCACTTCGTGCCGGCCGAAGCCGTATCGAAGCCGGTTCGCGAGTCGGCGGGCGAAGCGGCCGTCGTCGGCCCGACTGCCGAAGCGCTCGGCCAGCGCCTGATAGATCAGCGGCACCGGCACCTCCTGTTCGAGCGCCTCCTGGACGGTCCAGGTCCCGGTCGAACCGCCGGCGACGTGGTCGGCGACGTCGCCGAGGTCGCTGCCCTCCTCGCGGAAGGCCTCCTCACAGAGATTGAGCAACCACGAACGGATGACCGCACCGTTGTTCCACGTCCGCGCGACTGACTCCAGATCGATGTCATACCGGCCGTTCGCGAGGAGTTCGAAGCCCTCGCCGTAGGCCTGCATCAGCGCGTATTCGATGCCGTTGTGCACCATCTTGACGTAGTGACCCGACCCGCTCGGACCCATCCGATCGTGGCCTGCTGGCCCGGTCGCGACGGCGTCGAAGACGGGAGTCACCGCTTCGTAGGCCCACTCGGGACCGCCGATCATCAGCGAGAAGCCGAGTTCGGCGCCAGCCGGTCCGCCGGAGGTCCCGCAGTCGAGGTACGCTGCATCGGTCGATTCAGCGCGCCGCACCGACGCCTCGAAGTGGGAGTTACCGCCGTCGACGACGACGTCGGCGGAATCGAGATGCGGTTCGAGTTCCGTGAGGGTCGCGTCCACGGCGTCGCCGGCGGGCACCATCAGCCAGATTCGCTTCTCCTCGCCGAGGCGACCGGTGAGGTCAGCGAGGTCCTCGGCAGGGGTCGCGCCCGCTTCGGCGGCCGTCGCGACCGCCTCCGCGTCGAGGTCGAACGCCACTACGTCGTGTCCGGCGTCGATCACGCGGTCGACGACGATCTGTCCCATCCGGCCGAGGCCGACGACGCCAAGTTGCATACCAGCGCCTCCGCCCCCAGGCGAAGTAGTGATTGCGGTTTCTCGCGATATTGCACCGGGTGTCCCCGATCAGCACCGTTCGAGGAACGCCTCAGCGAGGCGGCCCCCGGCACCGTCGTCGGCCCGAAAGAACAGTCGGGGTTCGATCAGTTCGATCTCTATGAGGCGGAACGTTCCGTCCCGGACGATCCCGTCGACGCGGGCGTACAGCGGCACCTGCCTCTTCAGTTCGGCTGTCACCGCCTCGACGACGTCCGTCGCCTGCTCGATGAGTCCTCCCCGCGGCGACTCGGCCGCCGCGCGCCCGCCGTGTTCGGACTGAACGCGGAACTCGCCGGCTTCGGGCTGCTTTCGGACGGCGTGGCTGTACGCGCCGTCGAAGAAGATCAGCGACCACTCCCCCGCCTCGATTTCGTCGGCGAAGCGCTGGACTAACACGTCCCGGCGAGCGAGGATCTCGTCGAACCACGCCTGCGCCGCGTCGACGTCGGCCTGGGAGACCCGGTTCGTCTCGAACGCTCCGGCACTCATCGCGGGCTTGACGACCACCTCATCCCAACCGCGGTCAGCCATCAGCTCGTCGAGTGAGGCGTCTGCTCCCCGCTCGAGAAACGCCGTCTGGAGGGTCGGCACGCCCTGCTCTGCGAGGTCCCGGAGGTAGAACTTGTGGCTGTTCCACCGGAGCGTCCGAACCGGGTTCCACACCGAAGTCGGCACACGGTCGAGCCGATCGAGCCACGCGTCGAACGCATCTTCACACCGGTAGTAGTCCCAGATCGTTCTGACGAGAACCGCGTCGAACTCGCCCCACGCGACGGTTTCGTCCGACCAGACGACCGGCTCGGCGGTCACACCGCGGGCGTCGAGCGCGGTCCGGAAGGCGTCCTCGTCGTCGATGAGTGACGGCAGACCGGCGGCGGTGGCGAGGGCGACGTCTGTCACGATCCGGCGTCGGCCCTCCGCGATCATAAGTGAGGCGATACACGTTTGTCACCCCGCCCGTCAGATGACGTATGGACCCACGTGTCCGCGACCACGCGGAACTCCTCGTCGAGTGGAGCGCTCGGATCGAACCCGGCGACGACGTCGTCGTCAGCGTCGCCGAGGGCACTCACGACCTTGCGGTCGCCGTTGCGGACGTCCTCGGTGAGGTCGGCGCGAACGTCGCCACGACCTACGCTTCCGACGAGTTCGAGCGCGCCTACCAGCGCGCGCACGACGGCGACTTCGGGACGCCGGCCCACGAACGCGCGCTCTACGCGAACGCGGATTCAGCCCTGTTTCTGAAAGGCGGTCGCAACACGTTCGCGACCGCCGACGTCGACGGCGAGACCCAGCAGGCCGCCAGGCGGGCGAACTCACCGATCCGCGAGGCGCGCCTCGCCACCGACTGGGTTTCGACGCTCCACCCGACGCGGTCGCTGGCTCAGCAGGCAGAGATGGCCTACGAGGCGTATCAGGACTTCCTGTACGACGCGATTCTCCGTGACTGGGACTCGCTGGCGGCCGAGATGGGCCAACTCAAGGAGTCGCTCGATCAGGGGAGCGAGGTTCGACTCGTCCGCGGCGACGCCGAACTCACGATGTCGATCGAGGGCCGAACTGCGGTCAATTCCGCGGCTTCGGTCGTGTACGGCTCGCACAACCTCCCCTCCGGCGAGGTGTTCACCGCGCCGTACGACGTCGAGGGCGAGGTCCGCTTCGACGTGCCGATGACCGTCTCGGGCTCCCGCGTCCGGGACCTCTGGCTGCGCTTCGAGGACGGTCGCGTCGTCGACTACGACGCGGCGGTCGGCGCGGCGACGATCGGTGACGTGCTCGACACCGACGCCGGAGCCCGATCGCTCGGCGAACTCGGCGTCGGAATGAACCGCGGCATCGATCGCGCGACCGGCAACGGGATCATCGACGAGAAGATGGGCGATACGATCCACCTCGCACTCGGCCGCGCCTACGACGCGTGTCTTCCCGAAGACGAATCGGGTAACGAATCGGCGGTTCACGTCGATCTCATCACCGACGTGAGCGCGGACGCTCGGCTCGAAATCGACGGCGAGGTCGTCCAGCGGAACGGCCGCTTCCGCTGGGAGGACGGGTTCCAGTCCGCATAGGGGCCCGAGCCTCGCCAACGGGGAGTCGCTTTCGACGTGCTTTTTATCGGCGACCGTCTCGATCCCCCTATGGCTGAATTCAAAGTTGTCGTCTCCGATAAGACCGGAGACACCCAGCAGTTCGAGGTCGACGGACAGGACGCGAACCGATTCCTCGGCCGCGAACTCGGCGAGGAGGTCGACGCCGGCGCTGTCGGTCTCGATGGACGAACGCTCGAACTCACTGGCGGCTCCGACGAGGCTGGCCGCCCGATGCGAGACGACGTGGCTGGCGCGGACCTGAAGGAACTGCTTCTCGAGGGCGGCGTCGGCTACAAGCCCTCGCGCGACGGCGAGCGCAAGCGTATCACGGTCCGTGGCCGACAGATCTCGGAAGCGACCGCCCAGGTCAACGCCTCAATCGTGGACGGGACCATCGCCGGCGAGCCCGAAGAAGCGGACGCAGACGAGGAAGAGGCCGAGGCTGCCGACGAAGCGGGCGCAGATGAGGAAGCCGCAGCCGACGACGAAGACGCCGAGGCTGCGGACGAAGCCGATGCGAACGACGAGTAACTCTTCCCGTGGCTGAGCGCGTTCCGAGCGATCACACCGCCGTGACGAACCTCCGAGCGACGCTGGCCCGCAGCGGCGGTATCAGACGACCCTGTCTCCGACTTCCCGACGACGCCGCGGTCGAAGCCGACGACGTCATTCGCCTCCTGCTCGACGGAACGACGACGCACGCCCGCGTCGAGTCCGATTCTCGCGGGATGCTTCTCCGGGGCGCGTACGACAACGAGCGACTGGCGCGCGACCCGCCGGACGGCGAGAACCAGCTCGTCGGGTGGTGTCGGACCCACGACCGCAGCCCCGACGACACAGTCGTCCTCGACGAACTCGACCCCGGCTTCTGCTATGGGCTCCGAGAGCCCGGCAACCGACTCGTCTACAACGTTCCCCGGCGGCCGGACGAGTCGCTGCAGGACATCGCCTCCTCGCTCCGCGACTGACTGCCAGTCCCCTATTTTCACCGCGTGAGTAAGCCTTACCACGACTCCGGCGCTCCTTCCGGTATGAGTCAGGTGCCCGAGCGCAGCGAGATCGACCCCGAGTACAAGTGGGATCTCGCGAGCATCTACGAAGACGACGAGGCCTGGGAGGCGGCGTACGAGGCGATCGACGATCACGTCGATAACCTTCGTGAGTACGAAGGCCACGCGACGGACGACGCCGAGACCCTGCGTGAACTCCTCGACCTTCGTGAGGAGATCCTACGCGAGGTCTCGAAGGTGCGCAGTTACGCGAGCCTCCGAAGCGCCGAAGATACCCGAAACCAGGAGTATCAAGCCCTGCAAGCGAAAGCCGAATCGCTCTCGTCTTCGGCCCGCTCTGCGACGAGTTTCCTCGAACCGGAACTCCAAGAACTCGACGAGGCGGACGTCAAATCGTTCATCGAGGCCGAACCGGCCCTCGCGGAGTACGAGCACTACTTCGACGACGCGTTGCGGATGAAGCCCCACACCCGGTCTGCGGAAGTGGAAGAACTCCTTGCCGAACTCGGCGAGGTCGCGGGCGCGTCCTCGGACATCTATGGGATGCTCTCGAACGCCGATATGACCTTCCCGACCGTCGAACGGCCCGATGGCGAGGCGGTCGAAATCTCGCTGGGTAACTTCACGAAACTCCAGAAGCACCCGGATCGCGGCTTCCGCCGCGAGGTCTACGAACAGTTTTACGACGAGTGGGCCGACGTCCGCAACGCCGTCGGCACGTCGTTGAAGAACAGCGTCAAGAAGGACGTCAAATACGCCCGGGCACGAAACTACGAGACCGCTCGCGAAGCCGCGCTCAACGGTCCGAACGTTCCCGTTGCGGTGTACGACACGCTCGTCGACACCGTGCGGGCGAACCTCGATAGCCTCCATCGACACGCCGAACTGAAGCGCGACGCGCTCGACGTCGAGGAACTGGAGATGTGGGATCTCTATATGTCGCTGACGGGCGACGAGGGGCCGGACATCCCCTACGAGCAAGCCACGGAGTACATCGTCGAGGCCGTCGCACCGCTGGGCAAACCGTACCAGACCCGCGTTCAGGAGGGCCTCGATTCGCGGTGGGTCGACGTCTACGAGAACCGCGGAAAGCGCTCGGGCGCGTTCTCCGCGGGGACGTACGACACCCAGCCGTTTATTTCGATGAACTACCAGGACGACATCTCCTCGATGTTCACGCTGGCGCACGAACTCGGCCACTCGATGCACTCCGAACTTGCGAAAGACGCCCAACCGTGGCAGTATGCGGACTACACGATCTTCGTCGCCGAAGTGGCCTCGACAGTCAACGAGACGCTCCTCACACACCACCTGCTCGAGACGCTCGAAGACGACGAACTGCGGATGCACATCCTCGACGAGTACCTCGAACGGTTCCGCGCGACCCTCTACCGACAGACGATGTTCGCGGACTTCGAGTTGCAGATCCACGAAATCGCCGAAGAGGACGGCGCGCTCACGCCGGACCGCTTCGACGAACGCTACCGCGAGGTGAAGGCGGAGTTCTACGATCCTGCGCGGATCGACGACCGGATCGCCCGCGAGTGGATGCGTATCCCGCATTTCTACTACAATTACTACGTCTACCAGTACGCGACGGGGATCTCCGCCGCGGTCGCAATCGTCGATCAGATCCTCGAGGATGGTGAGGACGCCGCTGCGGCGTACCGGGAAGCACTTTCACTCGGTGGGTCGGCGTATCCGATCGAGGTGCTCGAGACTGCCGGCGTCGATATGACGTCCCCCGAACCGATCGAATCGGCGCTGTCGGTCTACGACGACTACCTGGACCGGATGGCACAGTTGCTCTGAGGCGGCGACGACTGCCGGCTATCCCCGACCGATCGCGATCCGACACAAGGGGTAAACCGTTCGAGTCCACCGATTCGGTATGGACGCCAACCGCGCCGCCCTCGCTACGGCGGCGGACCTGCCGCTCGAGGACCTCTCGACGCGACTCTCGGGCGACATCGTCGCCCCCGCCGACCCCGCGTACGCCGACGCGCGCCGAGTGTGGAACGGGATGGTGAACGCCTACCCGGCCGCCATCGCGTACTGTCAGTCCGTCGACGACGTCGTCGCGACCGTCTCGTTCGCTCACGACAACGACGTCGACGTCTCCGTACGGAGCGGTGGGCACAGCGTCTCCGGCGCGTCGGTCGCCTCCGGGTCGCTTGTCGTCGACTGCTCGCGGATGGAGTGGGTCCGGATCGATCCCGACGGGCGGACGGCCCGCGTCGGACCGGGTGTTACGTGGGGGACCCTCGACTGCGCCGCACAGTCGTTCGGGCTTGCGACCCCCGGCGGCGTCTACCCCGAGACAGGCGTCGCCGGACTGACGCTCGGGGGCGGCACCGGCTACCTCTCGCCGAAGCACGGCTTCGCCGCCGACAACCTCCGCTCGATCGACGTCGTCACGGCTGCAGGGGAACGCGTGACCGCCGACGCCGACCGCAACGAGGACCTCCTGTGGGCCGCCCGCGGTGGCGGCACCGTCGGCGTCGTCACCGCTTTCGAGTTCGACCTGCACCCGCTCGATCACGACGTCGTGTACTTCGAGTCGTGGCTGCCGCTCGACGAGGCAACGGCGTCGCTTCGGACGTATCGAGAGTTTCAGGCGACTGCGCCGGACGACGCCTGTGTCTTCCCGTACTTCGGATCCGTCCCGACGACTGCGGAGTTCCCGCCCGACCGCCACGGCGACGACGCGCTGGTACTCGCAGGCGTCTACGCCGGCGCGCCCGAGAACGCCCGCGACGCGTGCGATCCGTTCATCGCCCACGAGGCCGCCTTCGCGACGTCGTTCGATGCGATGTCCTACCTCGCGGTCCAGTCGATGATGGAGCACGACTTTCCGGACGGCCGACGCTACTACTGGAAGTCGGTGCCGCTTGCGACGCTCAGCGACCCGACGGTCGAAACGCTCCGCGAGGCGGCCGAACGCGCGCCCTCGACGCTCTCGACTATCGTCCTCTGGCCGATGCACGGCGCAGTCGAGCGCGTCGACGCCGAGACGAGTCCGGTCGTCGGCCGCGACGCTGTGGCCGTCGCGAACGTCGAGGCGGCCTGGGACGATCCACTGGCGACGACGGAACACGTCGAGTGGGTCCGCGAGACCTGCCGGTGGCTTCGCGGCGAGGACTCCGTGCCCGGGACCCTGCCGAACTTCGCTGGCGGCGCGGAACCGGACGCCGAGGCGGTGTACGCCGACAACGCTGCGCGACTCCGGACAGTCCGCGAACGGTACGACCCCGGGACCATCTTCACGCACGAGCGAGTGTGAGTGGGTCGCCGTCGGACGGCGAAGTCACTCCTGAGCCGCTCCCCTGACGAGACTACACTGGCGAACTGTCGGCATCGTCGTCGTTCCTCGGGCCCCACGTCGGTCTGCCGAGCGACCGCTGCCCGACGCGGGGTCGTTCTCGCGTCATAGGAGTGGTGGCCCCGTTATCCGACATAAACCGTCGGGAGCGGTGCATTCGATATAAGTGAACTGATTCCCAACGCGTGGGTATGAACCATCGGACACTGGGCGATTCTGCCGTCGAAGTGAGCGAAGTCGGCTTCGGCGCGTGGGTCGTCGGCACCGACTGGTGGGGCGACCGCACGCGCGAGGACACGATCGAGATGCTTCATCACGCGATCGACGAGGGCATCACGTACTTCGATACCGGCGACGTGTACGGTCACGGCCAGAGCGAGGAAGTCCTCGGTGAGGCGCTCGCTGAGTACCGCGACGACGTCACCGTGGCCACGAAAGTGGGCTACGACTTCTACAACAACCCGCAGGCGGGACACGGCGAACTGCCGAAGGAGGTCACCGGCGAGTGGATCCGCTCGGCGACCGAGAAGAGCCTCGATCGCCTGGATATGGAGTACGTCGACGTCCTCCAACTCCACAACGCGAACGTCGACGAGGTCGACGCAGACGTCCTCGAAGCGCTGGACGAACTCCGCGAAGAGGGACTCGTCCGCGCCGTCGGCTGGGCGCTGGGCCCCTCGATCGGCTGGCTCGCCGAGGGCGATATGGCGATCGAAGCGGAGTTCGACTCCGTCCAACTCGTCTGGAACCTCTTCGAGCAGGAGGTCGGCAACCACTTCCTGGAGACAATCGAGGAGACCGGCTCCTCCACCAGCCTGATCCCGCGGGTTCCGCACTCCTCTGGACTGCTCAACGAACAGGTGACGCCAGAGACCGGTCACGACCTCGACGACCATCGCGGCTTCCGCCCGGACGCGTGGTACGAGACGGGCTGGGAGAAGATCGAGGCGCTTCGCTTCCTCGAACGAGACGGCGAGCGCACGATGGGGCAGGCTGCGATCGCCTACCTCCTCAGTCACGGTGCGGTCGCCTCGGTGACGCCGACGTTCCACACCAAAGAAGACATCTCCGCGTGGGCGGCCGCGAGCGAGGTCCCGAAACTCACTGACGAGGAACTGGCCCGCGTCGCCGACCTATATGAGACGAACTTCGGCATCGACCGCAACGACGGGATGGACGAACTTCGCTCGTCGGTCGGCGGTGAGGACATCCGCGCTGCTGGCATCGACAAGCGCGCGACGACGGGGCCGCGAAACACCGCCTCGTCGGACTGACGCCGTATGAACGCTCGCCGGGTGGTGTTTCTCGTTGCGACCGCACTCGCCCACCTCGCGCTGACCGCGTGGGTCAGACGCGACGCGGACCGGCGGGGAATCGACCCCTCGCCGTGGGACGCGCTGACGCTGCTCACGGGCGTCGTCGGCGCGGTCGGCTACCGTCGCAGTCGTTGAATCCCGTCGCAGCCGTTCAATCTGGCCGCGGTCGTTGAGTCCCGCCCTGATGTTACCTCTGGCTGTCGTCGTTGCTGACTACTGCTACATTCGTCTGTCCGACCGACTACTCTCTATGCGGCCAGTCGACAGACTCGACGAACGACGACGCGCCGCAGGCTCAGCACTCGCCCGGCGACTCGTATCGGGGCCCGCCGCTTTCGACGTACTCTGCCACGGTTCCGGCGTGCACGACCTGACACTCGGTACACACGTACCGTGCTGGCCGCTCTGGTGAGTGCGCCGGACGAGAGTATCAATAAGACAACATATAATCCTGGGTATTCTCGGCCTTGGATGGAGAGGCAGTCCTCGACGTGTGTATCGACGTCTAGGCACTAACACGCAGGTCAAATAACCAACTACCGGTCGGTACGGACGCGACTCATCGCTGGCGTTTCGCAAACTCCGTCGTGCCTGACCCCGCTGTTTCGCTTCGAAACCTGCAGACTGCACCACGTCTGACACTGCAGTCGCAACCTTCGTGGAGTGGAAACGGGTCCCGGACCGTCGGGGTTACGCCAGGAACACGTGTCGTGGCCGGTCGGCGAGGACGTCTCGCCCCCACTCGACGGCCTCGCTGAAGTCCTCCGAGCGGAAGAACGCCATCGCGTTCTCCCGGGAGTCCCACTGGCTCGAAATGAACATATCGTTCTCGTCCTCGACGTTCACGAGCAGGTCGGTCTCCTGGTGGCCGTCCATCCCCGACAGGACCTCGCCAACGGTGTCGAACGTGTCGTGGAACTCCTCGCGGTAGTCCGATTTCACCGTATAGAACATTCCCATCGTCCCGAATCCGGACTCTTCGCCCGCCCGGGAGACGACGTCGGGCAGTTCGGAGAGGAACCCCGCGGCCGTCTCGGCGGCCGAAGCGGTGTCCCAGATGCTCACCACTGCGCTGCGGTCCCGGTTACGGGCCTCGTACACTGCCGTCTTGACGTGCGTGCCGTAGTGCTCGAAGTTCCCGCGCAGCCCCTCGACCTCGTCGAACAACTCGTCGGTGTCGGCCTCCGAGTACAGCACCGTCGCATACACGTCCTCGCCGTGGGGCTGGCCGCCGTAGATGTCCATCTCGGAAAGTTCCGCGCGGATGCTGTCCTCGTCTGCTCCCTCGTCGCCATCGTCGTGATCGTGCTCCTCGCTCGATTCGTCGCTCTCGGTTTGCTCGCCGTGTGAGTGGCCTTCCGCATCGCCGTGCTCGCTCGTCGGGACGGCCTCGCCCTCGAGATAGGCGCCAAGGTCGGCGGGCGGGAAGCGGCGGCCGACGTAGAACCGGCCGAACTCCCCGTACTTCGAGGACACGTCGTCGAAGCGCATCTCGTAGACGATGTCTTTGATGTGGGTCGGATCGTCCGAGAAGAGCGTCACTCCCCACTCGTAGTCGTCGAAACCGACCGAGGAGGCGATGACCTGCTTGATCTTCCCGGCGTACTCCTTGCCGGTCTCGGCGTGGGTCTCCATCATCTCCGCTCGCTCGCTGAAATCGGTGTCGTACCAGTTGTGCGTTTCCCCGCGGCGCTTCGACATCGGATAAAACGAGACGTACTCGTCGTTGGGAATCTCCGGCTTCAGTTTCCCCTCCATATAGTTCTTGAGTCCCTCGTCGACGGCGTCGGGATCCTCGAAATACTCCGGCGTCGAGTATCCCGAAATCTCCGTGACAGAGACGTACGACATCGGCTGGCCGGTGAAGCTGGCCAGCGCCGTCTGCTCGAAGGCGCGCTCGGCGCGCGAGAGGTCGTCGAGCGTCGGTCGGAAGTGAACGACGAGCAGGTCGGCTTTGTGCCCGAGAACGGAGAAGACGGCCGATGCGCCCTCGTCGCTGTCGGCGACCTCCTCGTGTCTGCGGAGGTGCGTTGTCCCTTCTGCAATTGCCTGCTCGCGCTCGCGCTCCGGCGCGTCGCGCCACGCCTCCCAGTCAACGGTCCGGAAGTCGTGCAGTACGAACCAGCCCTCGTCTGTCGGTGGGGCTTCTGACATACCCGTATCTTGATCAGCCTCCCGTATGGGCGTTGCGAGTCGCTTCCGATTTACAGACCTGGGTGTGTCGCATCATTTTCTTCGTGTGTGTGGACTCTGGGGTTATGTGGATCGTCTGTGAGAAGAGGCCGAATCCCCAGAGCGAGCCGACAGCGTGCAGGCAGACCACGAGCGGTGACAGCGCTGCACAGTTCGAGAATGTGAAATCGCAGCGGACTCACCGCGAGGTTATCCACCGAGGATGGTGGGTCCGAACACCAACAGCAGCAGCGACGCGAGCATCGTCAACCCCACGCCGGTGGTGATCGTGGTGACCACCCGGTCCCGGTCGTCGATCGGGAGTCGCGAGACGATCGTCTCGACGCTCGCCCGGAGGATCCGCCCGCCGTCAAGTGGATAGCCCGGGATGCAGTTGAACAGTCCGAGTTGGAGATTGATCCACGCTGTCCAGAACGCGACGTTCGCGAGCAGGAACACGCCCGTCCCGAGAAACTCGAGCGTCCCCGTGATCGCGTAGAAGTTGTGGACGTTCCCCGTGAATCCGGGGAAGTTCGGGATTCCCAGCACGAGCGACGCGAGCGGCAGGACGAGCGAGACGTACACCGTCGCCAGCGGTGACCCGCCGATGCTTCCGGAGAGGCCGAGCGCGTCGGGTCCGCCGTCGCCGCCGAGCAGTTCGAGATACGTCCCTGCCGGGTACGACTGCACACCGAAGTCAGTCACCAACAACCCGCTCGTCCCGGGGAAGATGTTGACGCCGAGGAATCCGTTGCCGTCCTGCGGACTCTCGCCCAGCGTCACGTCGTACGTCTGCAACTCGCCGTCGTGATACACTTCGATCGGGACGGTCTCTCCGGCTTCGGTCCGGTCGAGCACCCGAGTGAGTTCAGTCGAGGAGACGACCCGCTGGCCGTCGATTGCTGTCACGATCAGGCCTGGTTCGGTGGGCGCTCCAGACTGCGCCAGCGGTCCGTCGTCGACGACGCGCGTGAGGTACGCGCCGACCGGGATGGTGACTGCCCCTCGCGCGGTCGTGATCGTCGCGAACCGGTCATCGCCGACGGCTGAGGCGAACCCGGAGCGGGTGTAGACCGCGGTCCCGTTCACGCGTGTGACGTTCACGGGGTCGCTCTCGACGCTGATGTTCGCTGGGTTGCCGGCGACCGTGCCGGCGACGATCAACGACCGCTCGACTGTGGCGGTCCGCGCCTCTCGATCCGCAGCGCTCTCACCGCCGTCGAGTTCGACCGAGATGGTCCGCGCGTCGGTTCCGAGTAGGGCCGCGTCGAGTGAACTCTCGTTTCCGACTGGAACCCCGCCCACGGCGGTGATCCGATCGCCCTGCGAGATGCCGGCGGCCGCCGCGGGCGAGCCGTCGTATGCGCCCTGGACGGCCATTCCCGGCGCGACCCCAATGCTCCCGACAATCGGGCCGAAGAGGAGCACGAACGCCACGAACGTGATGAAGAAGTTGTTCGTCACCCCGGCGGCGAACATCCGCGCTCGGCCGCCCCTGTCGGCGCTTCGCTGGCTCTCCTCGTCCGGTTCGACGAACGCGCCGAGCGGGATCACGGTGAAGAGGAAGACCCCCATCGACTCGATGTTGATCCCCTCGACGCGGCAGAGAATTCCGTGTCCACCCTCGTGCACGATGAGGCCGACGAGCAGGCCGAAGACGATCTCCGGCGCGACAGAGAGCGGCAGAAAGTCGTTGACGCCGGGGATCACGAGGAAGTTCTGCGGTTGGTTCACCTGGGAGGGCGCGGGGGGATCCTGTACGATCGCGATCCCCTGCAGCAGCAAGAAGAGGAACATTCCCGCCATAATCACGAGCGCAGCCCCGACGCCCAGATTCGTCCAGGCGCGCCAGAACCGCTTCGGCGTCGCGATCCAGTCGATGAGATCGCGCCCCCGCTTCGTGTGTACGGTCGTGAACGGCCCTCGAATCTTCATCGAAGCGGGCACGAGCCCGCGCTGTGAGAGGAAAAAGGACCCCGCCGAATAGGCGACGAGGCCAACCAGCACCCACAGAAGCGTATTCATCATCAGACCAGAGGGGTCCGGTGCGGAAATGTGTTATTACCCTACCTTGTCATTCCGCCAGGCGCGGCACCGCGGAGCCCCGTGGAACGGTCCGTCCGGCGACCGACGTACCGCTCCGGTCGCGCCCGCTCCCGAGCAGGGCAGACACCGTAGCTATTTTTTCGGTGGCTGAGTAGCCCCGTTGTGGATGCCAACGCGTCGCCGCCTCCTGCTTTTCGGTGCGGCCGCCGCCATCGGCGGGGCCGGGTATCTCACCCGACAGGACGCGGCCGTGCCAGCGTCCGCGGTCTCGACCGTGACCGACCGACTCAATCCGACGTGGCAGTCGGTTTCAGACGCCCCGTGGGACGTTCGCTGGGAGGTCGACGTCGACGGACGGCCGACAGCCACTGCACAACCATCGGACGGTTCGGTGATCGTTGCCGGGAGGCGGTCAGCGGCGGAGAGCGCGCCGGGATGGTTCTGCGAGATCGACGTCGACGGAGCCGTCCGCACTGCGCGAACGCTCCCACGAACGGCGTCGAACGGACCGCCGTCGGCGATACTCCCCACGGCTAATGGGGTACTGATCGGCGGTGACAATGACGGGGATACAGTGTGGGTCGTCGCGCTGAACGAGGGGGGCGCAGACCGATGGGTGAACCGCTACCAACCGGCCGGTGGCTCCGGCCGTGCCCCGCTCGCGATTCTCTCCGCACGGTCGACGGATGCCGCGTACACCCTCGTGTCACAGCGCGAATCGTTCGACGACTGGCGCGACTCGGCGTGGCTCCTCGGCGTGGATGCGAACGGCCGCGTCCGCTGGAACCGCACCTACGACGCCGACGTCTCGTACATCGACAGTGCGTGCGCACTCGACGCCTCGACGTCCCTTCTCGTGGGCAGACTCGACGGAACCGACGGCGTCGAGTCGCCGGCCGGTGCCCTCGCAATCGAACGCGGCGGGGTGGCGTGGCGCCGAACGTATCCAGCGAGTGTGCTCCACGACGTCGCGCCCGCAGTTGCGGACGGCTCGGCGGCTGTCGCGGTCGGACAGGTCGATCGGCGCGGCCGCGACGGCGTCGGGGTGATCGCCCGCCTGAGTAAACGAGGTCGCGTGCAGTGGTGGCGAACGCTCGGCTCGGACGACGGAGCTCTCACGCTGAACGGCGTTCAGCCGACATCCCGGGGCTACCTGCTGACTGGGCTTCTTCGACGCGAAGACCGGGACGATATGCCGTTCTACGGCCTGTTCGACCCCGGTACCAGCAGCTGTCGGTGTTATCGCTTCGACCGACCGCGAGGCGCGCGGCCCCTGCTCGTCGGTGACCAGTTGCTGTCCGTCAGCGAGACGGCGGCGAGTACTACGATCCGGTCCCTCGGGAGGACGTGAGATGGCACGCAGGCTCCTCAGGGGAATCAGACTCGTGTTCACCCGGCTGCCGGGGATCTCCAGCCTCGATCGGCTACTGGGCGTCGTGAGTGGGACGATCCTCGCGTGGAACGCTCTCCCGAGTCTGCTGCCAGCCTCGGTGCCCGACCGGATCGCTTCATCCCTCGCCGGCGTTCAGACCGGTTTGCTGGGGTCACTCGTCCCGCTCTGTTTGAGCGTCCTGCTCTTGGGCCTCGTCGTCGTCGCGACACTCTCACGGGTGTACGTCGGTCCACTCAGTGAACCGATCGGCCGGCACTCGCGGGTTCGAACGGTGCTCGGGGCGTACGCCTTCGCCGTCGGGACGGTGTTCTACCTCTGGGGGTTGTCAGTTGGCGGTTCGAGCCTCCCTGCCGGACTGCGCGGACCGCCACAGTGGGTGTTGAACGCCACGATGCTCTCCGGATTTCTCCCTGTCGGCGTCGCACTGTCCCGGGCAGAGCCGCGGCCGATTCATCATCCGGACAACTATTTCGCTCGGCCGCTGGTCGGCCTTTCGACGGCCGACGACTCCGCCGCTGGCTGGCGCGCTGACTTCGAGACGCTGGCCGGACGTCCCCGACTGCGAACGCTCGTGGGCTTGCTGGTGGCGACTGCGGGTACTAGCGTGTTCGTGGTGCCTGCGACGCTTCTCGGGGTCTTCGTCGGGACGCTCAGCCTCTATTATCCCATCATCGAGATCGTGGCACTCGTGGGCTCCGTCGGGAGTTGGGCGCTGCGGACCGATCGCACACCGGCTCCTGACTCCCAGATCGGCGGCGGGTTCGACGCCGCCAGAGACGTAGACTCGTCGTTCTATCGACAGCTCCGGACAGCCGTTACCCCGCGGGCCTGGGGGGTGTTTCTTCCGGTGCTCATCGGTGTGCTGTTCGCGGTGGCTCCGCTGCTGCTCGCCGGCGCGTACCACACGCCGACCACTGCCCTCAGCCCGTCAGCGCTGCTCGGCGCGTACAGGTCGCTCGCCGAGCTTCGGACTCTCGGAGCCTTGGGGTACGCCGTCGACGTCACGGGCGACGCCGCCGTCTGGGCGGCACTCAGCCTCACGCCCCTCGTCGTGGTCTGCTACAGTCTCTGGTACTGGTTCCGCATCGTCCGTCGGATCCCGACCCTCCTGTATCACGCAGATTCGACCTCCGTCCGTGCGCATCTCGAAGATGCTTCGAGGACGCCAGACGTACGCAGACCCACGGGCTCGTTACTCCCGTTGTGTCTCGTCGTGTGGGCGTGGTTGTCCCACCGCTTCACGTGGGGGGAACCGTTCGTTCCGATTCCCCTCGCACGGAGCGAGTTCGGCTTCCTCTTGATGTGGTCTGTCGGGATCGGGGTCCTCACGTGGACGGCCTACGAGGCAGTGCAGTCAGCGCCGACCGTCCCGAACGGCCCCGTCCGAGAGCTCTACCTCCCGCTCGGCGTCCAGATTCTCGTGGTGATGGATATGGGGCTCGATCGGCTGCTCGAACTCGGCAGTTTGCTCACGCTGTTGGTGCTTTTCGTCTCGCTGTACTATCTCTTCCCGAGGGCGGAACTCCTCTTCGACCTCCCGCGCTCTCGACGCATCCTCGCGTTCGCGTCCGTCGGGTCCACGTTCGGCTTCCTCCTGTGGTTGCAGTACGACGTTGGACTCAGCCTCCTCGTCGGTGCAGCGGTCTTCGTCGTCCTCGTCCTCGGCGGCGAGTGGCACGATCTCATCGAAGAGAGCGACTGAGACCGAGACGCACGATGACCCACGCTCAATCGGTCGATACGCCCAGTATCCCGAATCACCGCTCTCGGCACACAGACTGCGACGAGATCTCGTATCGGACGCTGCGAACTCCGGACGAACACCTTTTGTCGATGCCGAACCATTGCCTCCAAATGTTCGACAGTCGCTCGTATGAGGTCCGACAGAAGATTTCGATCGGCAACAAGTACCGCATCTACGAGGGCGACGCGCCGATTCTCGAATCCGCACAGAAGAAACTCCGACTCAAGGAGGACTTCCGCTTCACCGACCCCGAGACGGGCGACGAGCGGTTCCGCGTCAAGGCCGACAGTGTGCTCGACATCGCGGCCGCCTACGACATCGTCGACTCACAGACCGACGAGCGCGTCGGTGCGGTCAAGCGCGAGGCCATCTCCTTTTTCAAACACGAGTACACCCTCCTCGGTCCCGAGGGCGACAAAGTCGCGACGATCCGCGAGAACAGCGTGCCGATGGCGATCGCACGTCGATTCCTCACGACGCTGATCCCGTTCTCCTACGAGATCGTCAGCGTCGACGGCACCGCAATCGGCGAGGTGATGGGCGCGTTCTCGCTCCGGGATAAGTACTCTATTGACCTCTACGGCGACGACGTCGATCCGCGACTGGTAGTCGTCGGGATGGTCGTCGCCGACGCAATCGAGGAGAACTAGCACACGCTTTCTGCCACTCGCAGATACGGAAGACCCGACGTCGCCCGAGGGGTCTTACCGACCGGATCGACAGTTCGCTACGTCGGATCAGGCCCGGGGCAGTTCGACCCGGAACACGCTCCCCGTTGGTTCGTTGTCCTCGATCCAGACCTCCCCACCGTATATGTCGACCAGTGTATCGACCAGGTGCAATCCGATCCCCGACCCGGGGCTCTCGAGTCCCATCTTCCCCCGACCGAAGACGGTCTCCTTGCGATCATCCGGAATACCCAGTCCGTCGTCTGCGACGACCACCTGGACCGTATCGGGGGTCACCTCGAGACTGATCGTTACCCGTGGTGTGTCTTCGGTGTTGTGCGTGACGGCGTTGTTCAGGAGGTTTCTGAACACCGACGACAGCATCTGGTTTGCCTCGACTGTCACCCCGTCGGGCAGTTCTCCCTCGACGGTGAACTCCGCCTCGCTGTGAGTGGATCGGGCCTTCTCGATTTCGGCGCGGAGCACATTGACGAGGTCGCTGGGACGCAGATCGGCGTCCTGTTCGCCTTCGAGAATGTTCAGAAAATCCCCGACCGTCTCGGTCAACTGTGTGATATGATCGGCCGAATCGAGCACTCGAGACAGGTACTCCTCGCCGCCGGGCTCGACGTAGTCTTCGAGGGTGGTTCCCCATCCGGTTATGACCGACACGTCGTTGCGGATGTCGTGGCGCACGATCTGATTGAGAACGGCGAGTTCCCGGTTCCGGCGCTTCAGTTCCCGCTCCTGGCTCGCACGCTCGATTGCGTACCTGATCGTGCGCTGGAGGAGTTCTGGCGAGACTTCGTCCTTGATGAGATAGTCCTGCGCGCCCTCTCCGACCGCTTTGACTCCCAGTTGTTGATCGTTCAGCCCGGTTAGCACGACGAGCGGAGTAGCCTCGGACGCAGCCGACATCGACTGGAGCGTCTCGAGTCCCGCGCTGTCCGGTAGATTGAGATCCAGAAGCACGAGATCGACCTCGTCGATCTGTGCTTCGATCCCCTCCGAGAGGCTGCCGGCGTGGATGACCTCGGGACTGCCCGTTGATTTCTGTCCCCACTGGCCGTCTACCAGGTACTCCTCGATAAGACGAACGTCGCTCGGATTATCCTCGACGAGGAGCAGTGTAAGTTCCTCAGATGTCATCGGTCGGTTGTACGAGTTTTGCAGTGTGCAGCCAAAAGCGTTCTATCTGCGCGGCGAGCGATTCACATTCGCCGATGTCTACCGGCTTCACCAGATATGCGTTCGCGTGGTGTCGATACGCCGCCTCGATATCGTTCGATGCATCCGAACTCGTCAGCACTAACACCGGGATCTGTTTCAGGTCGTCGTCCCTCTTGATACGTTCGAGCACTTCGATCCCGGATCGCCTGGGAAGGTTGAGATCGAGCAACACGAGATCGGGACGCGGCGCGTCCACGTACGGTGGCTGCTGTTCGAGGAACTCCAGCGCCTCCGCTCCATCGCGCACCCAGTGGAGGCGGTTGCACACCGCTGCGGAAAACCCCTCCTCGAGCAATCGCGCGTCGGCCGGGTTGTCCTCGACGTGGAGTATCGCGGTCTCGGATCGGTTCGATTCGTCAGTCATCGGTTGTTGCCGGTAGTGTGAAGTGGAACGTCGATCCCTCGCCCTGTGCGGACTCGACCCAGATGTCGCCGCCGTGGCGATCGACGATCTTGCGACACATCGCCAGTCCGATTCCGGTGCCGGCGTACGACTCTCGGCTGTGGAGTCGCTCGAAGACCTGGAACACCCGCTCGGCGTCTTTGGCCGTCATCCCGATACCGTTGTCCTCCACGGCGAACGCCCACTGGCTGCCGGTTCGCTCCGCCGAGACGTGAACGCGCGGTTGCGTGTCGCCCGCGTACTTGATCGCATTGTCCAGCAGATTCTGGAACAGTCGGACGAGTTGTGGTTCGTCACCCTGAACGGTGGGAAGTCTGTCGGTAGTGACTGTGGCGTTAGTTTCGTCGATGGTCACTCGAAGGTTCTGGTGGGCCTTTCGATACACGTCGTCCATACTGGTCGGGGTGAGTGGCTCTCCGCGTGTATCGACTCGCGAATACTCGAGCAGCGCTTGGATCATCTCGGACATCCGCTCGGCCCCGTTCACAGCGAAATCGATGAACTCCTGTCCCTCTTCATCGACGTCCTCCCCGTACCGGCGCTCTAATAACTGGAGGTAACTCGACACCGTTCGGAGGGGTTCCTGCAGGTCGTGTGAGGCCACGTAGGCGAACTGCTCCAGATCTTCGTTGGATCGCTCCAGTTTCGCACGGGTTTCCTGCAGCGTCTGTTCGCGTTCCATACGAAGCATCGCACTCGTGACGGTGGAACCGAACAACTCGAACAGTTCGATATCCGTATCGCTGAACTCGTGCTCGGACACGGAACCGGTCGCAATCGCGCCCTGATCGCCGAGAGGGACGATGACCTCGGCGCGGATGTCCGTGTCCGGATTGAACCGCCCCTGGACCGTCGAGACGTCCTCGAAGACGGCCTTTTCACCCCGCTCGAATACCGTCCACGTGAGGCCACTCCCCGGTTCGTATCTGGGCGCTGAACCGAACAGCTCTCGAGCCGCCGGCGTCTCGCTGATCGGGAGCAACGCCTCCTGTTGCTCGTCGTACGACCAGATCCCCGTCACTTCGAGGCCGAGGATCTCCTCGGCGGACTCGACGGCGATGTCACCGATCTCATCGATCGAACCCGCCTGCATCAATTCTCCGGCGACCCTCTGAAGTTCGCGGAGTGTCCCCTCGAGACGATTCTGCGCCAATTCGTATCCGGCCCACTGGACGAGGAGTTCGACGAACGCCTGTTCTGACTCGGTGAACGAGTACTCGCGGCTCTCACTGCCAGCAAAGCACAGAGTTCCGTACAGTTCCTCGTTGACGACGACTCTCCCGCCGAGATAACAACCGAGATTGTACCGTTCGTATGCCGGGTCGGACGCAAACCCCTCGTCGGCAGCATCCTGCACCCCGAGCAACCCGTTTCGTTGAACCGTCTTGCGGCAGTATGCCTCCGAAAGCGGCCCGGTTGCGCCCGGCTGAAGGCGGTCGTGAGAGCCCACCGCCTCGACGATATACTGCGTGTCGTCGTCGATGCGTGTCAGGAAGGCAAACGGGAGATCGAGGCGCTCGCGGCCGAGTTCGAGGATTCGGTTGAGTTTCTCCTCGAACGACAGGTCGGTGTCGGACGTGATCCGGTACAGCTCACGGAGTGACCGCTCACTTTCACGGAGTCCACGGAGTGCCTCCTTGCGTTCGGTGACGTCGTTGAGAAACGCCACCACTTCGATCAGGTCGCCGTCGGCATCGTGCAGGGGCACTGACGAAAGCGTCACATCGAGCCGAGTTCCGTCTTTGGTCCGGCGCTGGAGTTCGACCTTCGAGAGCGACTCCCCGTTGAACGCACGCTCTCTGAGTTCGCTTTGACCGTCCCGGTTTTCGTCCGGAATCACGGGGTTGAACTCGCCGAGGACTTCCGCCTCGGACCAGCCGAAGATCTCCTCGGCGGCCGAGTTCCAGAGGGTGACCTCACCGGCGGGATCGACCGCGAGAATCGCCACGGGTGCAGCCTCGATGAACGACTCGAGCCGGTCTGAGATGTCTTCGAGTTCCCGCTCCCGGTGCCGTCGGTCGGTGACGTCAGTCACGGTGAGGATGGCGACGTCCTGCGTTCCCGGTCCGGTGACAGGCATCGTCCGCGCCCAGAGGTGCCGCTCATCGCCGTCGACCCGGATCGTACACTCACTCTCGGTACTCTCGAAGATCGACTTTTCGGCGAGTTCGTCTCTGAGTACTGACTGGAGCGGCTCACCGACCGGGTCGTCTACCCCGGGGCGGAGGCACACCGACGCACGACCCGCTGGATTCGTCTCGACGACTCGGCCGTCAGCGTCGAGGACGAAGACGGCGTCGTCGAGCGACTCGACGAGTCGCTGTCTCGCAACCGGAACGAGATCGAGCAACTGGTACCGGAAGACGCCAACCGATAGCACGGTTATGCCGAGGGCGAACCCCAGCGGCGTCAGGTCGATATACGCCGGCCCGATGTCACTGACCACCGCTACGTTCACTGTCCACGGAACGAGTCCTCCGATGATGATGGCCGCGGTCTGTGCCCTGTACAGTCTGTTGGAGGTGACGGCGAACCGTAGCAACAGAACGGTTGCTACGAGGAGGATCCCGTACGAGTACGCCGTATGGATCCAAAACGCGGGACCGGCGTTCGCCGTCGTCCAGACCAGTAGTGTCATATCCCCCACCTGTGTGAGGTTGACGCCCTCGTAGAACAGCCCGTGATCACTGTTCGTCGCTAGCGCGAACAGCGTAAATACGGGATGCACGGAGAGCGCGGCGAGCACCGGCCGAGATACCCATTCGTGCCGTCCGGTGAACCGGAGCGTGAACACGAGGAAGGCGGCCGGAAGACTCACGAGTCCAGCGTATCCTACCACCTCCCAGAGCAGTTTCGTGTCCAACTCGGGGGCCAGCAGCCGGGCAGAGAACGCAATCGTCGTCAGCGCGATTGCTCCGACAACGGCGCCGAACGCCCGCTCGGTCGATCCGTCCCGGTGTCGCCAGACCACGTAGCCGGTGAGTGTGACTGTGCTTACCGCTGCGAGCACATATCCAGTGATGGCGAAGAGCAGGTAACTCGGCAGCGTCATCAGTCACGCGTCCCGTCGAAACGCACGTCTGTAGCCGAGTTGACCACGACGAAGCGTCGAGACTGAACGGTGGTCCCGGGCCCCGCTGTGGAACTGTTCCTCACGATGCGTCCTCCGTCACGATCGGGCGGAGGACGCTTTCTGGAACCTCGTCTATCTCGGTTTCGAGTTCCTCGATACGGGTGACAAGCCGTCTGTACTCCTCGTTTTCGTCACGGTCTTCGTATCCCAATTCAGTCTTGAGAAGCGCCTGCTTCGACCGAAGGGCGAGATACTCTCGGACCAGTGCGCCGTGCTCTCGACGGTCCAGAACCGTGTCTACGACGTCCAAAATCTTCGATTTGTCTGTGGGCTTCGTGAGATACTCGTCGAATTCGAGATCGACGATATCGGTATCGGGGTCCTGGGACGTCAGCACCACGATCCGGCAGTCGAGATTGTTCCGTCGGATCCACTCGACCAGTTCGTCGCCCGACAGGCCGGGCATTCGACGGTCGAGAACGACCAGATCGACGTCGCCGTCGAGTATCTTGACCGTCTCGTCGCCGTCGTAGGCGACTCGAACGTCATAGTCGCGTTCGAGCCACTCGGTGTGCATCTCCGCGAGTCGCCTGTCGTCGTCCGCGACGAGTACAGTCGGCGGACCCGCGTCTTCGGCAAGGTGCCGTTCCCCCCAGTCTGCCAACGACTGGATGGTAGCCTGAAGTTCCTCGCCTCTGGAGGTCAGCGAGTACTCGACGCGGAGCGGGCTCTCACTGATCACCCGTCGTTCGACGAGGTCCGTCTCCTGCAGCTCGTCTAGCGCGTCAGTCAGAACCTTCGCCGAGATCGGCTCTAGCCGCGTCTGAAGGTCGTTGAATCCCAGTGAACCGGCGTCGAGAAGCACTCGAATAATGACCGGATACCACTTCTTCGAGATGAGGCTAGCTGCCTCAGCGAGGTACGTGTTCTCGTCCGCTGACCCATCAGACGAACGACCCGATCTCGTCATAGGTTCTGTAAGTTACTCCACTATTAAACATCTGCCGTGAGATGTCTCCCCTACTGGAGCCAGAAGTCGCTCAGGGCTTCGAGGGTCAGCAGGTACTCGTCGACGTCTGCCGGCTTCGAGACGTACGCGTTCGCGCCGAGTTCGTACGCGCGGGCGATGTCTTTCTTTAATGTGGAACCCGAGAAGATGACGACCGGAATGGCTCGCAGTTCGTCGCTCGATTTGATCTGTGCCAGAATGTCGAATCCATCGATCTTGGGCATATTCAGATCCGACAGGACGAGCGCGGGCGATGACACCTCTCCCCGTCGGATCTGTGCGAGTAGACCGGGCATCTTGCGACTCTCTCTCAGACACAACACGTCGGCATCGAGATCGGTGAACGCCTCCTCGAGAAGTCGAACGTCTCCGGGGTTGTTCTCGACGACGAGAACGTCAGCGTCGCCGCTGGTCTCGTCCGCGATATCCTGTGGTTCAACCGGGGAACGCGACGAGCCACCACGCTGGAGTCGGTGAAACGTCATCGTGGCCCCGGTCGACGAATGCGAGAGACGCTCACATCGATCGCCTCGGTGAACAGCCGCCGAACGCGGTCGCTCCACAACTGCAGGCCACGATAGAAGCTCCGCCGTACTGAACTCACCACGGAGTGGTGTACTGACTCTGTCCGAGCGCGCGCTTCGTTCGTTCGTCCGCCAGTGTTCTCTGGACTGGTAGGATCGATGTGTTGATTCACGGGCGTACTGGTCGGCATTGTACCTAGCCGTCGTCTCACGCTTAATTCCGCGCCAACCGACCGGTAACGAACGTCACTTACCAGTCGGTAGGCGAGCCGAAGAATGATTCGCCTCTCAATCCCCCTGTTCTCAATTCACACGCAAGTGACACTTTTGCTCTCCTGCTATCTCTCCGATGGCTGAACAGTGGATAGGCTGTGCAAGCATCATCGCCAAGATACCCCGATTCAGCGCCTACAACGGACTGAAACGCTACATTCGAGTCGTTCTGCGTTCCACTGCGCGATGGCACTCACCATCCGGTAAGTGCACCCACAAACCTATCGGTTAGGTTATAGTTAACCGTTGGTAGTCCTTCACTACTCTTGTATGGCAAAAACCATCCCCACCCTGTTGATGGCGGGCCTACTGCTGGTCGCCACCGTCACCTTCGGAGCGAGTGCATTCACCGCGGCTACGGTCGATCGTTCGGCAAACGTCGACGTCGTTACTGACAGCAACGGGCTGCTGGCGCTCACCGACGGGAACTCCGGCAATCTGGTCTTCCAGGAGGGAAGTACCGGACAACTCAGCATCGACTTCACCAGCGGCACGGCCGACGGTGCCAACGTCAATGCGACGTTCGAACTCGGCGACCCTACCAATCCGACAACCTCGAACGCATTCAAGATCGCGAACCGTGACGATGAACAGCACCAGATCAACGTCGAATACACCGGCGCAACCACGAACGGGGAAGATAATCTTGAGTTCAGTATCTACGACAGTGACGGCAACTCTGTCGGCTCAGTCACTGAGGAAGGAACCACGGCTTCGTTCACTGCGCCCGCTGACGACACGTTCTACGTCGTCGTGACGGTCGATACCGGTGGCGGGGCTGGGACGACTGATCTGACGTCGACGTCAGATCTCTCCGGCGAACTCTCGTTCACCATCGACGACGCGAACGAAGGCGGTAGCAACTCCGACGACGCGAACGAAGGCGGTAGCAACTCCGACGACAGCTAAGCCGGACTGAGTTTTTCGCCGCGCAACGGACGCTGATCACGCCTTCCCGACACAATACTCAATCATATGCACAAAAAGGCTGGACTCGTCGTCATCGTCGCTGTGACGCTTGCGCTTCTCGCTCCAGCCGCCTCACCCGTTCAGATTTCGTACGTGACTTCCGACAGTATGGAGCCGGCGATCCAGACGAACGACGGCTACATTCTGGTTCCCCCTGGTGAGGTCATTCCGGGTGAGATCGTCACGTACTATTCCGACGAACGCGACGGCTACGTCACTCATCGCGTCGTGGGAACGACGGCAGACGGCTTTCTCACGCAGGGGGACGCCAACCCGACGACCGATCAGGCAGTCGGAAACCCGCCGGTCGAGCGCAGCGCGATTATCGGCCAGGTGTTCGCCATTGGCGGCCAGCCGGTCCTGATCCCGCAGTTGGGCGCCGTTCTCGGACTCGTGCGCGCCAACTGGATGCTGTTGTTCACTCTGGTGAGTTTGTCGGGAATCGTGCGCGTGTTTCGCGGTGGATCCGACCGTCCCCGGGATAATAAAGAGTCGGCCCTCCAGAGCCGAGAGATCGTCATCCCCACGATCATCGTGGCGATCTTCGCCAGCGTGCTCTTGATCTCGTCGGGTGCGGTCCACACGGAACTGACGTACACGGTCACCGAGACCGGGACAGAAAACCCCCAGATACTCGCCGTTGGCGAGCGCGCGACGACCGCTCTGGACGCCAACATCGTCAGTTCGCCGCTAACGCAGGTCCTCATCGACAGTGAGGGGATCGTCATCACTAACGCTACCAGTGTGGAACCCAGTGCAACGACGGATGCGGCATCGGCAGCGAGGCGAGACCGCCAATCCGGAACCCTCGGCTCGCTCCGGGACCCACTTATCACCAGATCCAGTACGACCCTGAACGCCACCGTTCCTGCACAGGCCGAGCTGGGTAGTCACACGGCTCGGGTTAGTCTGTACCCCTACCCTGCAACACTGCCCCGGGGGACGCTCGAACAACTCCAGTCGATCCACCCGTGGCTGGCCGCCCTGGGATCAGTACTCGTGGTCTTCCTCCCGGTCTACATACTGTACTGGTTACTGATCGACACGACCGCGCCGATTCGGGGACCGCGCAGCCGCTGGCTCCGCCGGTTGGGTGATCGCTGATGGGACGCCGTCGCTCCCGGTCGCGGGGCTCAGGTGACCGGTCGATCTGGATCGTCCTGGGCGTCGTCCTGCTGCTGGTGACGGCTCCAGTCGGATTGGGACTCGACACCTCCACCGAGGCGTTCACGAGTCTGTCGGCTGACCGCGGCTCGTCGCTCAATGTGGCCGACGATACCGGCGGCATCTTCGGTCTCGACGTCGCCCCGAGCGTGGCGGCGGGCACGACAGATCGGCTGGTCACCATCACCAACAACGCTGGCCAGCCCATCGATTTCACGGTCGCTGCAAGCACCGGGACCGTCCCGAACAGCCACGCCACGCTCCAGCCGAACGAGTCTCTCCTCGTATCTGTCGATGTCGCGTGTAGCGCAAACACCGATACCGTCTCGTTCACCGTCGAAGGGACGGCCGGCGATCGCTTCAGCGGGAGGATGACTCGCTCGACGACCGTCGACACGAGCAACTGCAGGAGAGAACCCGCTTCCATTACCAGCGGGGGCGCGCTCGCAGGCGGGTCGAACGGGAAAGGCACCTTCTCGCTTCAGAACACGGGAACGGCATCACTCACCATCGTGGCGATCAACTTCACTGACACCAACTCGTCCGCAACAACAATTTCGAGTCCCGGCGACCTCACCTCGAACCGGTCTCTCGAGTACAGCGACGGCGCATTTTCGTTCGGCACGAAACTCGATCTGACGACGAATCAGACGTTGGCCTCAGGAGAAACTGTCGAAGTTACCGTCGACAAATTCAGAAAGCAGGGCAGATCGCCTAATGTCGATATGACGGGGAAGTACGTCGAGTTTGTCCTCTCTCTCAGCAGTGGAGAACAGGTCACAGTCAGAGTCACATTCCCTCCGTGACCGCCGCGCAGCCGGACGACGAGGGTGCGTGCGATCGGCTGTGCGATCAGTTGCAAACGCTACTTATTACGTCCGCGTGACCCAGCGAACGGTGACTGCTCAAACGTCACCGTTGCAATCGACGATGTATGGCCCAACTCACTCTGCTCGACCGACGAACTCATCGTAACGATGCGGGGTATCCGCGGAAACGTACGTCAGCGTGAGACGGACGCCCGTACTGGCCCCCGTGCAATCCGACGACTGTGTGTCACAACGTCGGCTACTTTCTGATATATAAGGGACTTACCGCTTGGTAACCAACGGTGAAAAGGGATTAGTTAGCCTGTCCTTATGAATGGACGATGCGAAGTACTACGTACAAATGACTTCGCAATCGCAATCTGTTCTCCGGCTCAAATATCTTCTCAGCCGGTACGGAACGCTCGCTATCGTCGGCTTACTGTTGGTAAGCACCGTCGCCTTCGCGAGTGCGGCCCTCGCGTACGCTGAACCGCCGGAGACACAGCAGATCACCGAACAGACGGACAAACAGTCGTTCGAGACGACAGTGAATACGAGCGCCGCGGTGACAGAGAACACGACCCTGTATGAACCCGATCAGACGCTCTCAAATATGCCGGTCTACCTGCTCTCTGCCTCCCCGAACGTGACGATACGCGCTCAGACGGCGGTCCCGGACGACCGCGCCATAGCGGTCACCCAGCAGATCAGGATCGAACTTTATGCGACCCGAGCCGAAGACGTGTTCTGGAGGGAGACGAGAACGCTCGCGAACGATTCGGCGCAGGTCACCGATGGACGTCTCGAAACGCAGGCGACGATCAACGTTCGCGAGATCCGGGATGGGCGATTGAACGAGGTGCAGTCGGAAGTGCAGGGTGTCGGGGCCGTCCGCGCCGAGATCCACGTCGACACAGTGTACGAGTCCGATAAGTATCAGGGATCTCTCAGCGTCACGACGCCGATGCGGATCACTGACCGTTCCTACACTATCGACGCCCCGCGATCTGACGAGCGCAGTCACACGACGCCGGTCACCCGGACAGTCGCTGTCTCCGGCGCGGAAGCTGCTGTCGGGGCATCCGATCTGTCCAACGCGACAGCGCAGGCCGGGTTGCTTCCCGGTACTGGGCCGAATGCGGTGGGCAGTGACACTGCGCTTCGGAGCGGACTCGGAATCCTCGCGCTCGCTGCAGCGCTCGTCCTGTGGCGCGTCCAGGACCGACTCCCCGACCGTGAGGGCATCGAGCAAGCGTACGACAAACTCCGGTACACCGAGTGGATATCGCGGGGACGAATTCCCGAGTCGGATACCTATCAACGAGTCGTCATCGAGGAGTTCGTCGATCTGATCGACATCGCGATCGACTCCGACAAGCGAGTCATCCACGACCGGACTCAGGACCGCTACGGGGTGATCGACGGCACCACGATCTACCAGTACAGCGACCCGCGAGACCGAAGCGAACACGACGAGCCTCTGTCCGGTATCGCGCCAACAGCGGTGAACGAAGAGCGTCAAGACCGAGAGAGCGCTTCGCCACCCGATGCACAGGTGACCGATGGCGGCAGCGACTCCGAGAGCACAGACTCGTCAAGCGACTCTCCGAACGCCGCTGACGAAGACTGTTGACCTCCTCCTCCGCGTAACCGCGGAGGAATCCGACTATGGGATTCGGGCGGTCGTCGCCCTTCGGCTCCAACCCGCACTCGGAGGGAACCGGCGACACGCCGAAGGAACTCTCGTTTGACTCCCTCGTAGGGCTGTGTCCCGGCCAATGAGGCCCTATCGGAGTCCGTGTCATCGCCGTGCGAACCACTGCTGGTTCGCCATCCCCTGTGGTTCGGGGAGGGCCTCTCACCGACTCCGTAGCATCCGTGCGAACGCAACTCACAGGCATAATAACGTCGCTCGACCTCCGCCTGAAAACGGAGGTATGCGCTTGCATCTCTATCACTGTTCTCTATCGGCTTTCGTACAATCTGCGAGTGCTCACCTCGCGGTGCCGGTCTGCCGGTAGTGGCTGCGTACCCTCGGCGAGTCACCCCGAAAGAACAAATTGCCGCTACGAAGTGACGCCGCGCTATTGTTCGCGCCGCAACCGCTTCACCACGAACTCCGTGTCGAGTTCGCCGAGGAACTCACCGAGACGCGGCCCCTGCGGTTGGTCGAAGAAGAGCAGATAGCCCGCCTCGAAGAAGTCCGCGATTTCGATGTCGTGCCGCCGAGCCGTCTCGTACATCTCGCCTTGGATCGCCCCGCCGTCGTTTCCGGCCGCGACGAAGTCCGCAAGTTCGTCGAGCGCGGTCTCGACGTTGCTGTCGAAGTCGACTTCGGGGAGGTCTTCCTGGATGCGGTAGCTGTACGCATTGTCAAGCCGCACGGCCCACGCACGGGCTCGATCGACCCGTTCGAGGGCCTCCTCGATCGCCCACTCCGGCGTGCCGTCGTCGATGTAGCCCTCGTTTCTGGCCATCTCGATTCGAAGGTCCCGATCGTCGGTCATTCCGAGTACGGCCGCGAAGGTGTACGGCAGACGGACGCGGTCCTCGCGGATCTCGTCGACGACGAACGGGTAGGCCCGTTCGGCGAACGCTGTCACCGATTCGTCGTCGACGTCGCCGAAGTACGCCCGCTCGAAGCGGTCGAAGTCGTCGACCAACTGATCCAACCGGGTGATGTCGAGATCGCGCGCCCTCCGGGGGTTCAGCGCGAAGAAGTACCGGAGTACCTCCGGCTCCAGCAGATCGAGCATCTCCGCGACGGTGACGATGTTCCCCTGCGAGGACGAGAGCGCCTCGCCGTTGAGCGTGAACCACTCGTAGACCATCGGTACCGGCGACTCGATTCCGAGGACGTTGCGGGCGATGTCGTCGCCGGACGGCCACGACCCCTCGGCGTGGTCCTTCCCGAACGGCTCGAAGTCGACACCGAGCACCTGCCACTGGGCCGGCCACTCGAAGCGCCACGGGAGTTTGCCTTCGCGGAACGTCGCCGTACCCTCGTGGCCACAGCCGTCGATCGTCTCGTCGCCGACGGTCATATCGGTGCAGACGTACTCAGCCGTCTGCGCGTCGAGGTCGACCGAAGTCACGGTTTCGGTGATCTTGCCGCACTCGGCACAGATCGGATTGAACGGGACGTAGTCCTCGTTTACTTTCGACTGGTAGGCCGACAGGACCTCGCGGGCCTGGTCGGCGTGTTCGAGCACGTGAGCGACCACCTCCTCAAACGTGCCGTCCTCGTAGAGTTCGGTGTTCGAGAGCATCTCGACCGGGATGTCGAGGCGGTCGGCGTCGGTCTTCAGCAGTGCTGCGAAGTGGGCTGCGTAGGACTCGGACTCGCCGAACGGATCGGGAATGTCGGTGTAGGGCGTTCCGAGGTTCCGCCCCAGCGCGCCGGCGTCGACGTCGCCGAGGCCGACGATGTTCCCGTCCACGTCCGCGAGCTTTCGGGGGAGTTTCCGCAGCGGATCGCGGTCATCGCTGGTGAACACCTGTCTGACTTCGTGACCGCGTGCGCGAAGAACCGCGGCGACGAAGTACCCGCGCATAATTTCGTTGAAGTTCCCGAGGTGTGCGACCCCGGACGGCGAGACGCCGCCTTTGATGACGATGGGCTCGTCCGGATCCCGGGCCTCGATTTCGTCGGCGACCGCCTCGGCCCAGAAGTCCCGCGCGTCGGCCTCGTCGGCTCCGCTGACCGTGGATTCGTCGACGTTCGTGCTCTCGGCGCCTGGGTCCCCGACATCTGCATTTTCAGCGCTTGGGTCCTCGACATCTGATCCTTCGATGTCGGCGTCGTCGGTCTCCTCGCTCATCGGTCAACCCAGTAACTCGGTTCGTCGCCGTGTTCCTCGGGGACGACGTCGGTTCCGTCGTGCTCGCCGCGAAGAACGGCATCTTCGATTCGACCGGGATCGGTCCCGTCGAGGACGACGGTTCGCATCCCGGCCCGTTCGATGAGTTTCGCTGCCAGCAGGTCGACCGGTGCTGACGCTCCGGCGTTGCGGCTCATCGGCGCGATCACGTCGACCAGTTCGCCGCCGGACAACTGTTCGTACTTCTTCGCCCCGTCGTCGGCGCTCGGATCCGCGCTGTAGACGCCGTCCACGCTAGTCGCATAGACGAGCAGGTCCGCGTCGACGTACTCCGCGAGCGCGGCGGCGACCGCGTCGGTCGTCTGGCCCGGGGTCATCCCGCCCATCACCGAGACGTCCCCCCGCCGGATGGCGTCCCCGGCCGCCTCGTGATCGTGTGCCACTTTCGGATCCACCTCTGGACCCAGCGCGGCGATCAGGAGGCGGGCGTTGATCCGCGTGACGTCGATGCCAATCTGATCCAGTTGGACCTCGTTCGCGCCGAGTTCCCGCGCTGCGCCGATGTACTCTCTGGCGACCCCACCGCCGCCGACGACGGCGCCGATCTCACACCCGGCTGTCGCGAGCCGTTCGACGACCGCTGCGTGCCCCTCCACCCGGCGGGCGTCGAGGTCCGGAGCGAGAACGCTCCCGCCGATAGAAACGACGACTCTCATTGCTCCGTGATTGCCGCGAACCGGGCTTAAGGGTTGTCAACCGCACACGCGAGTGCCGCGCTTCGCGTCGCTCTGGCTCCGACCGCTGCAGCCGACAACATAAAGCCGTTCGCCGTCCCGAATCCGGAGTATGCAGGTACTCGGAGTCGTGGGTGACGACGCGCTGGCGCTCTGCGATCGCGTCGCGCCCCATCTGGACGGCCGTGTGGCCGTCGTCGGACACAGCAACGACACCGGAGACTCGCTGCCCACCTCGAACTCAGCACTGTCTCAGCGTCCCGACGGCGTCGACACTGCGTACGCACTCGACAGCAGTGGCTGGACTGCCGCGGGGGAGGATCGATCGCTCGAGGACGTCCTTGACGACCTCGCGGCGACGTACGACCACGCGCTTCTCGCCGGATTCCCGGACGCAACTGCGCCCACGATCGCTGTCGGCGAGGCAGGCGCGGCAAACGTCGCACTCGAAGTCGGCAACGCGGCCGACGCCGACATCGAAGCCGTCATCGATGTGCTGGTCGACGCCGAACCGCACGTCACGCTCGAAACCCTTGTCGAGCGCGTGAAGGCCTCACCACGGGCCGAGCGCGCTGGTGCGATCGCCACTTTTACCGGCCGCGTGCGCACGAAAGACGGCGAAGCGGACCCTGAGACGCTCGAACTGACGTTCGAGAAGTACGAGGGTGTCGCCGACGAGCGAATGCGGACGATCGAAGACGAACTGATGGAGCGAGACGGGGTCCAAGAGGTCGCGCTCTTCCACCGGACCGGGACTCTCGAATCCGGTGAAGACATCGTCTTCGTCGTCGTTCTCGCCGGACACCGCGGAGAAGCCTTCGAGACGGTCTCAGACGGCATCGATCGACTGAAAGATGAGGTTCCGATATTCAAGCGTGAAACGACCGTCGAGGAGGACTTCTGGGTTCACGATCGACAGTAGTTCCACGCGCCCCGCTGATTCTCACCCCGCGTGCGGTCTCAGCAGTCGCTGTTTACGCCCGATCACTGGTACGCGCCCGGCCGGATTTAGGTCCTTGACCGCGATATTGTGGAGGGATAATTACTTAATCAGATACAAGAAATAAAAGCCCAGAGAAAGGAATAAAAACTCAAAACGCATCTGAGCAATTTCTAAACGATCCATTAGCAGACCGTTTACGGGTGAATAGAGCCGAATTACCCCCAACGTTCCCTTCTTTATATACTCTCCTCCCGTGTATAACGGATCGAGGTCACACAATGAGCGCAACTACGACACCCTCCACCGAAGCCGCTGACGACCTGACCAAGGAAGAGCGCCTGAAATCGTTCCTGATCGCGAAGGCCCAGGACGGCGAGATGTACTTCAAATCGAAGTTTATCGCCGAAGAAGTCGGCCTCTCGCCTAAAGAGATCGGCGCGCTGATGGTGAAGCTCAAAGACTCCGCCTCGGAGCTCACCGTCGAGAAGTGGTCGTACACGAGTGCGACCACCTGGCGGATCGAACCCAACACGGACGCGGCGTAAGCGCTCGTCACCCCCGAATTGGTCCACCCAGACGTCCGCTCCGTGACACGCGATCGTCCGCACCGAAACTCCCCTCGCACGGCTCGCTACCTACTGCCGTTTTCTCGTTCGGGTCTCACCGCCAGCGACGACTTTGTCGCGGAGTTTATCGGGTTGTGGGCCGTACCAACGGTCGATGGATTCCGCCGACTCGACCGCGGAACTTCCGGTTGAGACGCTTCGATCAGTGTTCCAACTCCGGGAGACCCAACGGGACGGTGACCGGGTCATCTTCTACGGCGAATCGCTCGTCCCCGAACAGATGCTCCTGCGGGAGGTGTGGCGTGCGTTCCGCGACGCCGGCTACGAGGTGCAGGTCTCGACGAGTTCGGGTGCCCGCGAGGACCTCGTCGTCGCTCGGCCCGTCACGAACGGCATCGACGGCGTCCCGTGGAAGAATCTGGGGTTGTTCCTCGCTACTGTCGTGTCGACGATGTTGGTCGGCGCGCTGACGTGGTACTACATCCCGCTTTCAGAACTCCTCGCAAACCCGCTCGCGGTGTTCCGCGCGTGGCCGTTCACTGCTGCGGTGCTCGGCGTCCTCGCGACGCACGAACTCGGGCACTACGTGATGGGCCGGTACCACGATGTCGACGTGTCGTTACCGTACGTCATCCCGTTCATCTTCCCGTTCGGGACGCTCGGCGCGATCATCCGGATGCGCGGGCAGATGCCGAACCGCAAGACGCTCTTCGACATCGGTGTCGCGGGCCCGCTCGCCGGACTAGCGGCGACGAGTGTCGTCACGGCGGTCGGCCTCTCGCTTCCGCCGATCGAGGTACCGGCGTGGGCGCTGCAGGGGACCGGGCAGGTGATCGTTTTCAACAACCCGCCGCTACTGAATCTCCTCGCGTCGCTCCTGGGCCAACCGACCGAGTACGCCGACCCCGGCGTCGCGGTCAACCCGGTCATCATCGGCGGCTGGGTGGGGATGTTTTTCACCGTTTTGAATCTCCTCCCGGTCGGTCAACTCGACGGCGGCCACATTCTTCGGGCGATGCTCGGCGAGTCTCAAGAGCGCGTGGCGGCACTCGTCCCCGCCCTCCTCTTCGGAATCGCGGGATATCTCCACTATGTGCTCGGCTACGCTCTGAACGAATCTGTGGGTCTGTGGGTGTTCTGGGGGTTGCTATCGGCGTTCATCGCGTTCAAGGGCCCGGCGAATCCGATCGACGACTCGCCGCTCGACTCGCCGCGGATCGTCGTTGGCGTCGTCACGTTCGGACTCGGCGCGCTCTGCTTCCTGCTCGTGCCGATCGAAGTGACGACCGTCTGAGGGCGGTCACTCGTGGGTGTAGCCCTCGTCGGCGAGCGGTTCGCCGTCCAGCCGAATCCCGTGCTCAGTGACCTCCCCGACAATCGAGAGCGAACCCGGGACGGCCTCTCGTGCTGCGTCCACGGCATCCGGCGGAAGCGTGCAGACGAGTTCGAAATCCTCGCCGACGGTCGTCGCCATCGTGCGCCGATCGGCCGTGTCGGTCGCGTATTCGTCGACAGCGTCGTGAACGGGGACGTCGCTCCAGACGATGTCAAAGCCCACCCCCGACGCCGCCGCGAGTTGGTGGAGAGACCGGGCGATCCCGTCCGACGAGTCCATCATCGCGGACGCGTGCGGCGCGAGCGCCGAGCCGGCGGCGACGCGCGGAGAGAACTGAAAGAGGTCGTTGCCACGTTCCACGTCACTGTCCTCGAACGCGCGGAGTCCCGCAGCCGTCCGTCCGAGAGCGCCGGTTACGCAGACGACCTCCCCCGGCTCGGCTCCCGACCGCTGGACCGGTTCGGCCGCCTCTCCTATCGCGGTCGACGCCACCGTGAACTCCGTACCGGTGTCGAGGTCACCGCCGACGTACTCGGCACCGACGCTCGCACAGACGTCCCTCGCGCCTTCGAGGAACTCCTCGAGTTCGGTCTCGACCAGGCTCGGTGCGGCGTACGCGGCGACAGCGGCAGTCGGTTCCGCGCCCATCGCAGCGACGTCCGAGAGCGACGCCCCGACCGACCGCCAGCCGGCGGTGTACCGCGTTGTTCCCGCCGGAAAGTCCGTCGTCTCGTGGAGCATATCGGTGGTCACCACGAGTCCGTCCACGACGGCGGCATCGTCGCCGGCGGCCGGGAGGGCAGCCGCGAGTCGTCGCAGCGCCGAGCGTTCGTCCATATCCGTGGTCCGACCCCGCCGGGCAAAAAACCCGATATTCGCCTTGAGGAGGCTGTCGCGGGCTTCCCGAACGTGCCCACAATTCTCACACCCATAGTGGTTTCGATGGGTTGATGCCCTGAAAGGGCAAGAGCCGTGGTATGGTCCGCGAGAACCTCCGGGCGACCGTTTTCGGGTTCGGAGGGGCTGTCGTCGTCTTCGCGCTCCTGTTCTATTTCGCCGGCATCGAAGAACTCCTGATGACTCTCCGAAGCGCCGATGTGAACTATCTCGCGCTCGTCGTCGTCGCCACACTCGCGTGGCTCGCCGCCTGGAGCCTCTCGCTGAACACCGTCCTTGGTGTCCTCGGCATCGATCTCTCGTACGTCTCCTCGTTTCTCGTCTTCGCCGGGGCGACGTTCTCCAACAACATCACGCCGTTCGGGCAGGCCGGCGGCGAACCGGTGACCGCCTACCTCATCTCCCGAGTGGCGAACGCCGAGTACGAGCGGAGTCTCGCAGCCATCGCCAGCGTCGATACGCTGAACTTCGTCCCCTCGATCTCGCTCGCGCTGGTCGGCACCGGCTACTTTGCGACGGAGGTCGCACTCGGGACGAACCGGAACCTCCTGGCTGCCATCGGGGCGGTCGTCCTGCTCGCCGTGCTCGTTCCGTCGCTGATCTACGTCGGCTGGCAGCGCCGTTACAAACTGGAAACACGGGTCGTGAGCGCTCTCACACCGCTCATCCGTTCGCTCGCCGCTCGCCTCCCTCGGGTGTCGGTGCCGACGTCGGAGGGAATCGAGCGACGGACAAACGGCTTCTTCCGAGCGATCGAGCGAGTCGCAGCCAACCCAAGCGGGCTGGCGCTGGCGCTCGGTGCCTCGGCCACCGGCTGGCTCTGTCAGATGCTCGCCCTCTGGCTCGCCTTCGGCGCGATCGGTGTCGACGTCCGACTTTCGATCGCACTCGTCGTCGTCCCTATCGCCGCGATCGCCGGCGTGACGCCGCTGCCCGGCGGTGCCGGTGGCATCGAGACCGTCCTAGTGATTCTCCTCTTGGCCGCGCCGCTGTCGCCGGTGACCGAACCGGTCGCGGTTGCGGCGGTCGTCATCTTCCGCGGTGCGGTCTACTGGGTCCCGACGATCCTCGGAGGGATCGTCGTCGCGTGGATCGGGACCGGATTCGGGATCGAGGCCGGAGCGGAGTAATCGTGCGGTTTCGACCGTCTGGATCTCGCTCCCCGAGAGACCGTCTCACGCCCCGTAGCGCCGATACGATGGCTTTAAACGACGCCGTCGGGAACTAATCGCTATGGTAAGTGTCTACGACGTTCCGGCTGACGCCCTCATCGAGGACGTCGCCGACCGCCTCGCGGACCGGATCGACGAGCCCGACTGGATCGAATTCGCGAAGACGGGTCAGACGCGCGAACTGCCCCCCCAGCAGGAGGACTTCTGGCACGTCCGTGCGGCGTCGCTCCTCCGGAAGGTCGCCAAAGAAGGACCGATCGGCGTCGACCGCCTCGCGACCCAGTACGGCGGCCGCAAACGCGGCTCGAACCGGTACCGCGTCGCCGGCAATAGCTCGGCCACCGGGAGCAAGAACGTCATCCGGACGGCGCTCCAGCAACTCGAAGAGGAAGGACTTGTCGAGACTGCAAAGGGTCAGGGCCGTCGCATCACCCCCGAGGGACAGAGTTTCCTCGACAACGCCGCCGACGAGGTCCTCGCAGAACTCGACCGGCCGGAACTCGACCGGTACGCGTAGACCACGCGCCGATGCCGAACGACGTAACGGTTTTTAGCGCTGCGACAACAATCATTTGACGATGAGTGGATCCCCTGACGACGACCGACTGGAGGAGCTCCGCGAACAGAAGATGCAAGAGCTTCGCGAACAGGCAGACGGACAGCAGGGCGGCGGCCGCGAGGGCGCTCAGGACGCCGCGCGAGAGCAGGCTGAGGCCAAGCAGGAGGCGATGCTAAAGCAGTATCTCACCGATGGGGCCCGCCAGCGCCTCAATGCGGTGGAGATGTCAAAGCCCGAGTTCGCGAAGTCCGCGAAGAAACAGATCCTCGCGCTCGCGCAGAGCGGACGGATCCAGGACCGAATCGATGAAGAGCAGATGCGCGACCTGCTCAAGGAACTACAGCCCGAATCGAAGAGCTTCGACATCCGCCGGCGATAGCGGCGTCGTGGACCTCGCACTCCTTTACAGCGGCGGGAAAGACTCGACGCTCGCCGCGCTGCTCCTCGATTCCTTCTACGACGTGACGCTCGTCACCGGCCGCTTCGGCATCACTGACGACTGGACGCACGCCGAAGCCGCCGCCGACCGGCTTGAGTACCCCTTCGACACGATCGATCTCGACCTCGACGTCGCGAGCGAGGCCGTTACCCGAATGTCCGACGACGGCTACCCCAGAAACGGAATCCAGCGGGTGCACGAGCACGCGCTCGAACGCGTCGCAGACCTCGATGTCGACGCCGTCGCCGACGGCACCCGCCGCGACGACCGGGTCCCGACACTCTCCCGGGCGCAGGCACGGAGCCTCGAGGATCGCCACAGCGTCGATTACCTCTCGCCGCTGGCCGGACTGGGCCGCCACGCTGTCGATCGGATCGTCGCCGAAGCACTCGACGTCGAGACGGGCCCGTCCGAGCAGATTCCTCGTGGCGACTACGAGGCTGAACTCCGGGCGCTACTCGCCCAGGAGCGCGACCAGGCGGCCGTGGACGCGGTGTTCCCGGACCACGAGCAGTCGTACGTCCGCGGGCTTCGGGAGTAAGCGCCGCAGGCCCCGAAAGTAAGCGCCGCACCCTTCGAGAGCGAGCGCCGCAGGCACAGGAGTACGTGTCCGCGAGTCCCAGGGGCACGCGCCTGCGAGCGGAATGGGAACCTCTTTCTCGACGAACCGACCAGAGCAACCTGTGCTCTCGCTCGGACCCGGCGTCGCGTACTCGATTGCCGCGGCCGCCGTCTGGGGAACGTACATCTTCGTCCTGAAGCGATACTTCGATGCGTATCCCGCCACGGTGCTAACCGTCGGCATCAACGCGGCGGCCATCGCGTGGTACGTCCCGATTGCCGTCCTCTCGGGAGCGTCGTTCGACTGGCTATCGGGGCTGGGCGCCCTCGTCGATGGGCCGACTGCGCTCTTCGTCTCTCTAACGACGATTCTCCTGACGGCGGCGGCGTTCCTCGTGTTCCTCCGCGCAATCGACGTCGGAGAGGTGTCGTACGTCGCGCCGATCAGCAAGATCATTCCGGTGTTCGTGCTCCCGATCGAGGTGCTCCTCCTCGGCCAGCGATTGGCTCCCGTGGAGGTCACCGGCGTCGCGGTCGCAACGCTCGCGGTCTACGTCGCCAACTACCGCGCGGGGTCGCTTCTGGACCCGCTTCGGAAGGCGGCGTCGTCGCGGGCGGCACAGTTGGCCCTCGTCAGCGCGGCGTGTTACGGCGTGAGCGACGTCGGCAAGCGCGTCGTGCTGCAGGAACTCGGCGTGCCGCTGACGCTTTGGGTCCCGATCCTCCTCGGTGGCGTGATGCTCGTGGTCCTCCCGCTGGCCGCCCGCGAGTGGGTCTCACTCCGCGCGGATCTCCCGCGCTTCGCGCTGGCGGGTGGCGGCGTCGCGCTCGGCGAGCACGTCACCTCACTCGCCTTCGCGGCCGCGCCGGCGTCGATCGCGTCACCGATCATCAACACTCAGGCGGTCGTCGCGGTCGTCCTCGGCGGGGTGCTGCTCCGCGAAGAGTCGTTCCGCATCCGACTCGTCGCCGCGGGTCTCGCCGTCACTGGTGTCGGTCTGATCGCGGCGTGAGCCGGGCCCGCAATCAGGCTGGACGGGAGCAGGCGATCCGACTCAGGGTTCGCTGATCCGGAGGATCGGCTTGATACTGTCGCCGTTTTCGGAGTCCTCGACGGCTTCTTCCATCTCCTCGAAATCGTAGTCGATGACGAGTTCGTCGAAGGGGAACTTCCCCTGTCGGTACCGTTCGATCAGATCCGGGATGAACCCCTTGGGGTTGCTGTCGCCCTCAACGACGCCCGTGATCGACCGGCCGTTGAGGATGCGACCGTTGACGTCGTAACTCGCGCGGGTACCGAGCGCCGGCGCTTCGACGACAGCGAGAGTTCCTCGCTGCGTGAGCGTGTCGACGGCCTGTTCGGCCGCGTCGGCGACGCCGGTCGTCTCGACGGCGCAGTCGGAGCCGCCGCCGGTGGCCTCCTGGACCACTGCGACCACGTCGTCGACCGTCTCGGGGTTGACCGTCTCGGTCGAGCCGAGGTCGTGCGCCTACTTCAGACGGTTGCCCCTGACATCGATCGAGACAATCTCGGTACAGCCCTTGAGATTCGCCGCCATCACCGCTGAGAGGCCGACTGAGCCCGCGCCGAAGACGGCGATCGAGGAGCCAGCCTGCGGATCGAGCGTGTTGATCACTGCGCCGGCCCCGGTCTGGACGCCGCAGCCGAGCGGTCCCAGGAGTTCGAGCGGGACGTCGTCGTCGACGGTGACGACGTTACGCTCTGTCGCAACCGCGTGGGTGGCGAACGAGGACTGCCCAAAGAAGCGGCCACTGAGTTCCTCGTCGCCACGCGAGAGCGGCGAGGTGCCGTCCTCCGGTCGGCTCCCGCCGAAGTTGTGCGCGAAGAAGTCCTCGCAGTAGACGGGATGCCCGGCGTGGCAACTGGGAAAGTCGTCGTCGTAGTCGAAACTCAGTACCACGCGGTCGCCGGGTTCCACGTCGGTGACGTTCGTGCCGACGGCCTCGACGACCCCGGACCCCTCGTGGCCCAGTACGGCCGGGAGCGGCGTCGGATACAACTGATCCCGGACGATCATATCAGTGTGACAGACCCCCGCGCCGACGGCCCCGCCCGCTCCCGTGCCCACGAGTTCACTTCGACGTGGCCGACCGGCCATCCGCCGATGTGAGTGAGCGCTTACCCAATATCATAGCCGACCGGCCATCCGCCGATGTGAGTGAGCGCTTACCCGATATCATAGCCGACCGGCCATCCGCCGATATGGCTGATCGCTCACCCGCCGTCATAGCCGACTGCCCGCACGTCTTCAACAGTTTCAAGCGCGCCACCGCCGAACTCCGGCGTATGTACGACCGACTCAAGGGCTTTCGCGACTTCTACCCCGAGGAGATGGCCCCCCGCCGGGAGGTCATCGACACGCTGGAGTCGACTGCGACACGCTACGGGTTCCGGGAAATCTCTACGCCCGCCCTCGAACGGACGCAAATGTACGTCGACAAGAGCGGCGAAGCGATTGTCGAGGAACTGTACGCCTTCGAGGACAAAGGCGGTCGCGAGGTGTCGCTGACGCCGGAACTCACGCCGACGGTCGCCCGGATGGTCGTCGCAAAACAGCAGGAACTCTCGAAGCCGATCAAGTGGTGCTCAACGCGACCGTTCTGGCGCTTCGAACAGGTCCAGCAGGGCCGATTCAGGGAGTTCTACCAGACCAACGTCGACGTCTTCGGGTCCGCGGAGCCGGAGGCCGACGCGGAGATACTGGCGTTCGCCGCCGACGCGCTCGCCGATCTGGGGCTCACGGGCGACGACTTCGAGTTCCGCGTCTCCCATCGCGACATCCTCAGCGGTCTTCTCGCCGCCTTCGATGCCGATGTCGACGCCACCGCCGCGATCCGTGCGGTCGATAAGCGGGCGAAGATCGAGCAGGCGGAGTACCTCGGCCTGCTGTCTGATGCCGGCCTCTCCTCCGAGCAGGCCGAACGGTTCGACGACCTCGTCGCCCGCGGAGATCTCGACGAAATCGCCGAATTCGGCGGCGAAGACGTCAGAGACGCGGTTGAGAACCTCCGAGACGTGCTCGCGGCGGCCGAGGACTTCGGGGCGCGCGAGTACTGCAACGTGTCGCTGACGACGGCCCGTGGTCTGGACTACTACACCGGTGTCGTATTCGAGTGCTTCGACTCGACGGGCGAGATTTCGCGATCCGTCTTCGGCGGCGGCCGGTACGACGACCTCATCGAGAGTTTCGGCGGGCAACCCATCCCGGCGGTCGGCGTCGCCCCCGGCCTCGCGCCGTTGTCGCTGCTCTGTCAGCGCGCCGGCGTCTGGCCCGAGGAGGCGCTCACGACCGACTACTACGTTCTCACGGTCGGCGACACTCGCGACGTCGCGTCCCGCATCGCCCGCGACCTCCGCGCGTCCGGCAACGTCGTCGAAGTCGACGTCTCCGACCGGAGTTTCGGCGCGCAGATGGGCTACGCCGACAGCGTCAACGCCGAGACGGTCGTCATCGTCGGCGAACAGGACCTCGCGAACGACGAGGTGACGGTGAAGGATATGTCGTCCGGCGACCAGACCACCACGCCCGTCGAGGCGTTCCCGGGCGACCGAGATGCGCCGACCTACGACGACGTGGTCTGAGCGCCCGTGCGCGCCTTCCGCGTTGCCTACGACGGCCGACCGTTCCACGGCTTCCAGCGTCAGCCCTCGGTCCCGACCGTCGAGGATGCGATCTTCGACGCTCTCGACGAACTCGGCGTGTTCGACCGCGAGGCGGAACACCGACCGGAAGGCTACGCCGCGGCCGGGCGGACCGACGCCGGTGTCTCCGCGCTCGCGCAGACTGTCGCCCTCGCGTGTCCCGAGTGGTGCACGCCACGGGCGCTCAACGGCGAACTTCCGGTCGCGATCAGCGCGTGGGCCGCCGCCGACGTGTCCCCTGATTTCCACGCGACTCACGACGCTGTCGAGCGGACGTACGTATACGACCTCTACGGCCCCGAACTGGACGACGACCGGGCTGTCACGGCCGCGAGCACGCTCTCCGACGAGCACGACTTCCACAATCTCACTCCCGACGACGACGGGACCCGGCGTGACCTCTCGCTCCGGATCGACCGCGAGGGCGACTTCGTGACGCTCTGGGTCGCGGCCGGTGGATTTCCCAGACAACTCGTCCGCCGGGTCGCCTCGGTCGTCCGGAGCGTGGCGGCCGGCGAGCGCGACCCCGAGTGGATCGACGACCTCCTCGGGTCGGAGCCGATAGCGGGGCCTGATGGCGTCCCGCCGGCCCAGCCCGAACCGCTGATCCTGGCGGACGTTACCTACCCCGGTGTGGCCTTCGAGTGCGACCCACAGGCCGCCGCGAGCGCCGTCGACGTCTTCTCGACGCGGCGGCGGGAGCATCGGACTCGTGCGCGCACCGCCGGCCGCATCGCCGACGGTGTCCGCGAGGCCGATCGATAGCCGCGCGAGTGAAGCCGACCGTGCAGCGTCGCTGGGAGTTCAGTACACGCGGCCCCGCCCTCACCAGCCGTCGAACTTGTCTCGCCGGTAGAGATCGATCTCGTGGACGGTCGATCGCTCCTGCGAGGCGGCGAACGCGATCGCCTCCGCGACCTCTTCTGGTTCAGTCACCTCACCGGGGTCGAAGCGGTCCTCGAACGACGCCCCGGACTCGCTGGCGAACTCCGTTCTGACCTCGGTGGGGTTGACGACGCTGACGCCGACGCCCTCGGAGCCGACCTGCGCCTCGACGCTGTGGGCGAATCCACGGGTCCACCACTTCGTGGCCGCATACACCGGGTTCGCGGGGCGGGGGTACTGGCCCGCGAAACTGCCGACGAACACGAGGTTCCCGTCGGTCTCCCGCAGATGGGGGATGGCCGCGCGGGTCGCGAAGAAGTACCCGTCGACGTTCGTCTCCATCATCAGCCGATAGTCCGCTGTCGATAGTTCATCGACTTCCCCGCCGACGCCGAGACCGGCGTTGTTCACGAGGACGTCGAGGCGGCCGAAGTGGTCGACTGTCGTTTCGACCATCGCCTCGACCGAACCCTCCTCGCGAACGTCTGTCGGCACGACGAGCGTCTCGGCGTCGGTTGACGATTCGATCGCCTCGGCCACAGTTTCGAGTTGCGCTCGTCGTCGCGCTGCGAGGGCGACGTCCGCACCGTCGCTGGCGAGCGCGTGCGCTGTCTCTGCACCGATTCCCGAACTGGCGCCCGTGATCAGGGCGACGCTGCCTTGCGGTGTCACGTCCGGTGGCTCACGGCCGAACGACTTGAGTCCTCGGCCGTGTTCACCGCAGCAGCGGCACGGGCTCTCACTGCAACAGTGGCACGGCACGCGCTCTCGTCCCGGCAGCGCCAGACAAGCCGGTATCAGTCGCGCTGCAGTCTGTCCAGCAGCCCAGTCAATCGCTCGATCGAACCGCTCGTGAGGATCCCCAGCAGTCGCTCGCTCCGGTCGTACATCGTTCGAAGTGATTCGATACGCTCCTGATACACGTCCGCCTGTTCGCCGTCGGCGTCTTCGAGACGCTCCGCGGCCGAGTCGAGCGCTCGCGTCATCACGTCGATCTCGCGCCGAACCTCGTGCTGGAGGAACTTCTGGATGACGTGCCAGAAGTCGGTCTCGGCCTCGTAGAACACCTTCTTGCCCTCTCCCGGCACCGCCCGGCGGTGCACCAGGTGGAGGCGGTTCATCTTCTGCATTGCAGTGCTGACAGTCGACTTGGCGTACCCGCTCTCTTCGACCAATCCGTCAAGCGAGAGCGGTTCGTTCTCGAAGAAGAGGATACCGTACAATCGTCCGTAACTCTGGTTCAGCCCGTACACTTCCGCACTCCGCTCCAGCGCCTGAATGACTTCCTCACGGGCCTGCTGCACCGCATCCTCGTCGGTTCCGTCGACGTCCTCGGCGTCTTGATTCATACAATTCGGTAACTACCGAAAATACTAAATTCTGTCGCACAGAACATTCGGAATACACCGAATATGATGAATAACACTTCCGCGGGGATTCCCCGTTCGTGGCGAATCGACGCCCTCCGGAGAGACGGAGGTGACCCCCGATGAAGCGAGTCGCCCTGGTGGTCCTGCTCGTCGCGTCGGTCGTCCTGAGTGCGGCACCGGTTGCGGCGCTGACCTCGAACCCGGAGATACAGACGGTCGTCGCCAGTCCGACGATTCAGCCCGGTGGAACCAACCACGTCTCTTTCCAACTCCTGAACGACGGCACGGGTGCTGAAGACGAGACGAGAGACGCGTACAACGTCCACATCCGACCGGCAAACACCGTCGGGCCCATCGAGGTCGATACGAACCACCTGTACGTGGCGTCGCTCCCGGACGGCGCTCCGGCGAGCCTCTCGCTTTCACTCGACGTTCCCTCGAACATCGACAGCGGCACCTACCGCGTCCCGCTTCGACTCTCGTACGAGTATAATAACGGTGCCGGCGGCGACGTCGAACGGAAAACGACGGTCTCCCTGCCCGTTCGCGTCGAGCGTGGCCCGCAGTTCGACGTCGTCGACACCGACTCGTCGGCTCCCGTCGGCGGCTCCGGCACGCTCGAAGTGACGATCCGGAACGTCGGGACGTCCGCGGCGTACGATTCGACCCTCTCGCTCTCTGCATCCTCCCCGAGCGTCTCGCTCGGATCGAGCGATTCGAGCACCCGGTTCGTGGATACCTGGGAGTGCGGCGAGAATCGCACCTTCGAGTTCGAGACGGCGCTCCGGGACAGCGCCGCCACGGGTAACTACTCGCTATCGGCGCAGATCGACTTCGAGAAGCCCGGCGGAACGACCGGATCGACACCTTCGCTGGCGGTTCCCCTCCACGCACTTCCGGAGACGACCTTCGACGTTTCGAACGTGAGCCGTTCCCTCCAGGTCGACGAGAACGGAACCGTCTCGCTGACGCTCCGGAACGACGGTCCTGTCTCCGTGGCCGACGCGACCGTCACCCTCCGCTCGCCGCACTCCGCGATCCGCGTCGCTGGCAGCGCGAACGCGACGCGCTTCGTCGGCTACTGGGCCCCCGGCGAACGCCGAACCGTCACGTACGAGGTGCGGGCCACAGCGGCCGCAGAGCCGCAGAACTACTCGCTGCTGGTCTCGGTGGCCTATCGTGGCGCGGACGGCGACTACGCCACCGACCGGATCGGTCCGATCGGCGTGACGCCCGCACCGGAGCAACCGACGTTCGCCGTCGAACCGATGAACACCACGCTCGGCATCGACAGCACGAACGCCGTCCGCGTCCGCGTTCGGAACGTCGGAAACGAGCGCCTCACCGACGTTCACGCCCATCTGGCCGTCGACGCGCCGTACGAGAGCAACAACCCGACGAGTTACGTCGCGTCGCTCCCGCCCGGCGAGAGCGTGACGATGACCTTCGAGGTGACGACGCCCGAGGACGGCGTCCCGACGCGGGACGCGATTCCGCTCACAGTAACCGCCGACACGCCCGACGACGAACGGATCACCTCCGATAGGTACTTCGTCCCGATCACGATCACTACCGCCGGTGGGACGACTCGACTCCTGTCGACGGTCGGCGTCGGCGCGGTGGCACTGGCGGTCCTCGGCGGTGCGTGGTGGTGGTACGAACGATGACCGAACGGATCGTCGGCACCGAGCGCCCGGAGTCCGAGTCGGAACCGACCGCCGGGGACCGTGACGTCGTCCTCCGCGGCTCCGACCTCGCAAAGACCTACAGTTCCCGGCTTCCGTTCGGGCGGAGCGTCGAGGTACTGACCGGCGCGAGCGTCACTATCCGGCGCGGCGAGGTCGTCGGCATCGTGGGCGGGAACGGGTCCGGGAAGTCGACGCTGATGAAGATCCTCGTGGGCGCACTCGATGCCGACGAAGGCACTGTCGACGTGAACGGTCGAGTCGGGTGGTGCCCCCAGGACGAACTGCTGTACGACCGACTGACCGTCGAGGAGACGTTCCGGTTGTTCGGTGAGGCGTACGGGATGGACCCCACCGAAATCGAGTCGGCCCGTGACCGCCTGGCCGAGACGCTGGACTTCGAGGAGTTCCTCGACTACCGGATCGATCGGCTCTCCGGCGGCAATCGGCAGAAAATCAACCTCTCGATCGCACTGATGCACGACCCCGACGTGTTGCTCCTGGACGAACCGTACACGGGGTTCGACTGGGAGACGTACCTCGCGTTCTGGGACCTCACGGCGGCACTTCGCGAGCGCGGCACGGCCGTGGCGATCATCTCGCACCTGATCAACGAACAGGAGCGGTTCGATCGGATCCTCGAACTCGCGGACGGCACCCTGACCGACGTGACCGACGAGGGGTCGAGCCAGGCCGGCGAGGAGGGGGTGCGATGACGGTGAGCCGTCCGTCGAGCGATCGGTTGCGTGTCGGCCTCGATGCGGCCGTCCGGGAGTTCGTCCGGGAGCCGATCAACGTCGCGCTGCTCGTCGTGCTCCCGCCGGTCGTCATCACGAGTTACGAGTCGATGCTGTCGGCGTTCCCACGACTCCCGTATATGACGACTGACCCCGGAGCCCTCGGCGCGACCGCCGGGACGCTCTTCGTCGCCGCGTTCCTCCCCGCGGTGATCGGACTCTTCCAGGTCATCAGCGCCCAGCGAGCCGACGAGCGCCTGTCGCTGGCTGGCTTTCCGGAACTGGCGCTCTTCGTCTCGCGCCTCGGTGCGGTCTGTCTCGCGACGCTTCTCACCGCCGCGCTCTCGCTGGGCGTCCTGGCGACGACCACCGAAGTCGAATCGCTCGCCCTCGGGTTCCTGACGCTCGCATTCGTCGGCGGACTGTATGGACTCATCGGGATGCTGATCGGGACTGTTCTCCCTCGGGAACTCGAAGGATCGCTCGTGCTCATCTTCGTCGTCGACGTGGACGAGGCGCTCGCGAGCGGGGTGATTGCGACGGACGCGGCGGCGACGAAACTCTTTCCGCTCCACTATCCCCACGAGGTGTTCCAGGTGGCGGTCGACGGGACAGCCCCCGCCGCGACCGACGTGCTCGCAGCCGCCACCTACGGGGCCATCGTCCTCGTCGCGACGTTCCTCGTTTACACGGCGCTGGCCGAAACGGGAGGTGGCGGGGGATGAACACGCTGCGGACGACCTTCGAGATGGGCGTCCGCGAGTACGCACGGACGCCGATCCTGCTTGCACTCCTGGCGTTCCTCCCGGTCTATCTGATTCTCGTCTTCCACTGGGTGATGCCAGAGAGCCGAGTGACGGTCGATATCCCGATCCAGGGCGCGATGTCCGCCGAGATGACCGCCGTCGCGACGGTCCTGACGACGCCGATGGCCGCCGCGTTCGTCGGCGGTGCCGCCGGGTTGTTCCTGATGCAGTCTGCCAGCGCAGTCGACAGTCGGCTCGCCATCGCTGGCGCCGACGCAGTCGAAATCGTGGCCGCCCGAGGCGGGGTCCTCGCGCTGGCGGCGCTCGTCGGGGGCGTCGTCTCCGTCGGCGTCCTGTCTGCGGTGATGTCGGTCGAACGTCTCCGCTGGTACCTGCTCGCAATCCTCCTTGTCGCCCTGATGTACGGTGGCCTCGGAGCGCTCGTCGGCCTCGTTCTGAACCGACTCGCCGGAGTTTACGTCCTGCTGTTCGGGCCGTTCTTCGACCTCTTCCTCGCGCAGAGTCCACTGACCGACGAGACCCACGCACTCGCGCCGTTCCTCCCCGGTCACTTCCCGATGAAACTGGCGTTCGACGCTGCGCTGACCGCGCGCGTGGTCCCGAGGAACCTGTGGTTCAGCCTCGCGTACGTAGCTGTTCTCGCACTCGGCGTCGGTCTCGGCTTCCGACGCGGCCTCCGAGTCGACTGATCCGAAGCGTCTCGGTCTCACTGCTCCTCTACCGAGTGCACCGATGGCGACACGCCGGTCGTCTCACTTGACGACCGTGACAGGAACGGTCGCCTTCTCGACCAGTCCCTTCGCGACGCTGCCGACCATCTCGACGCGCTCGGAGAGCCCTCGATGACCGACGATGATCCCGTCGACCTCGGACTGCTCGCCGTACTCGACGATCGCCTCGACGGGATCGCCGTACAGTAGCGTCGTCTCGACGTCGATGCCGGCCTCGACCGCGCGGTCACGAGCGTCGTCGAGGACGTCCTGACCGCGCTTTTCGGCGACCTCGATGTTCTCCGTGTAGATCCGATCCCCGACCTGCGTGTGCGTCGGAGCCTCCTCACCGGCATCTTCGACGAGGACGCGCGGTTCGACCGCGTACCCGACGACGAGCGACGCATCCATCTGCGCTGCTACCTCGAATGCGTGTTCGAGCGCTTCGGTACTCGGTTCCGAACCATCCACTGCGACGAGGTACTGCATTACCTCTCGGCGTTAGTCCGGAGCGCGTATAGATGTTGCTGCGGGGGGTTTCGAGTGGGACTGCGCAATGAAGTGATTTGGGCGTCAGTACAGTAACTGGCTACAGGTCCCGCAGAGGTTCTCCTCTTTCACGTCGACTTCGCGGACCGTGGGCGAAAACGACATAACGCACTTGCTGTTGTCGCAGTGTTCGAGGCCGAGCGTGTGACCGATCTCGTGGACGACCTCCTTGCGGACGCGGTCTGCGAACACTTCCGACTGTGGCTTGGTGGTGATGCCACCGTCGGAGGAGGTCTGGAGGCGATGTGTAGAGATCACGGAGCCGTTCCCGTTCAGGTACGCGAGACCGAACACGTAGTTCCGGCGACGGTAGTAGAGGTCCTGTGAGGTGATTCCGATGTTTTTTTCGCCCGTTCCGGCTCTGCTCGCCAGTTCGATGAACTGCTCAGCTCGGTACTGGTTACGGCTCCGGTCGAACGCGCCGTCGGGGATCGACTGTTCCTCCTGCACCGTGACGTCGCAGTCGTAGACCCCTCGCAGCGCGGCCGAAGCTTCGCGCTTGACTTGGGCCGAGAGGTCCCCGATCGGCACGATATCGACGTGCATAGCAGGGTTTAAGCAGGGTGGATTGATAAAGATCCCGCCGTGAATTCGCCGCCTGAGAACGCCCTCGTTGCCCGATTTGCGACGTACGGCTCAGCCGTGGAGATCGGCATCGGCCGGCGACCAGCAGTCGCTGTCGCGCTCGCTGAGCAGGGCGTTGATGTCACCGTCGTCGACATCGCCGACCCCGATCATCTGGAGGTTCCCGCCGCAGTTCCGTTCGTCCGCGACGACGTCGTTGCGGCCAGCAGACGCGACCATCCTGGCGAGGCGTACGAGGCGGCGGTACTCTACGCGTTGAACCTTCCGCCGGAACTCCACCGACCGGCGCTCGCCGTCGCCCGCGCCGTCGACGCCGACTTCCTGTTCACGACGCTCGGCTACGACCCCCCGTCCATCGCCGCGGAGACCGAGTCGCTTCCGGCGGGCGAGACGCTGTACGTCGCCCGTGGCGGTGAGTGAGTCTCACGGGGTCTTCCCGAGGTACCACACCGACCGGACGATCAGCAGCACGCCGAGCGCCCACCATAGTCCGCCGAGCCCGTACCGCGAGTCCCCGACGAGTCCGAACACCGGCTCACTGAGGAGCGACGCGTATATCACGTAGCACCCGGCGTGATCCCCGAAAGTACCGAGAGAAGCATCAGCAAGCGGCACAGTGTCTTCAGTGCCAGCCGCAGGCCCGAGTCGCTCATCGCTTCAGTGGCTCTCTCGAAGGGAGAAAAATCACTCCTGAGAGAGACTCGATACATCCCCGGACTGACCGGCGCGTTACCTGACGTCGATCCGGTGGGACTCGTCGTCGTCGAGCTTGGGGAGCGTCACAGTCAGAACGTCGTCGTTGTAGCTCGCCGTCGCGTCGGCGGCGCGGATCTCATCCGGGAGGCGGATCGATCGACGGACCGGCTCAGAGCGGCGCTCTCGGTGGACGTACCGGTCGTCTTCGTCCATCTCACCACTTCGCAGGTGACGGCGACCGTGAGCACCCGTTCGTCGACCGAGACGTCGATGCCGTCTTTCGCGCCGCCCGGGAGGTCGACGCCGGCGGCGAGCGATTCGGGTTCGTCGCGGAGGTCGATCGCCATCTCTCAGGCGGGCGATCGGGGGCCGTCGAGCTGGCTGCTCTTCGCTTCGATCTGCCGGGACATTCGGGCGAAGAGGTCGTCGAACGCGAGTTCGTCGAAACCGGGGGAGCGTCTCATCATTGCATATTCACCGCTCTCTCAGAGGCGCACTAAGGGCTCACATACAGCCGGAGCAGTGCTCGCAGATATCACGGAGAACGCTCTTACTCCGTGAGGCCCAGATTTCAATCGACGACGTGCCGCCGGTCGTAGGACCCGAGTCGCTTCACCCAGCCGTCGTCAGCGATCGCTTCGACGTCCTCCAGTGCCTCCGTCGCGCGGCCCTCGTAGAGGCCGGCCTCGAAGTCGATGTGGAAGAGATAATCCCCGAGTCGGTTGCCGCTCGGCCGCGACTCGATCCGCGAGAGGTTGATGTCGCGCTCGGCGAACGCCTCGAGTAGTTCGAGCAGGAGCCCCGGGTAGTTCGCATTCGGGTAGACGACGACCGTTGACTTTCCGCCACCCGTCGTCCGCGCTGTGGCGGGCGCGACGACCAAAAACCGCGTCGAGTTCGAGGACCGATCCTGGATGTCCTCGGCGACGACGGTGAGATCCTCGCCGGCGTTGTCCGGATGGCCGATCCCTGCGACGGTCGGGTCGTCGCGGGCGTACTCGACGCCTTTGGCGGTGCTCGCGACGGGTTCCAAGTTCGCGTCGGGGTACTCGCGCTCCAGGTAGGAGCGACACTGCGCGAGCGCCTGCGAGTGGGAGGCGACGGTGTCGAAGTTGGCGGACTGGGCGAGGAGAGCGTGGCGGATCGGCGTGACGATCTCTTCGGTGACGGCGATCTCGGCGTCGGCGATGGCATCGAGGGTCTCGGTGACGCTGCCCTCGATGCTGTTCTCGATGGGCACGACGCCGCGCTCGAACTCGCCGTTGTCGACGGCGGCCACGATGGCCGACACCGACTCGCGGAACGCGACGTCCTCATCGACGGCGCGGGCGGCGCGGTGGGAGTACGTTCCTTCGGGCCCCAGCGTGACTACCTGCATAGCGCCGTCTACTTCGGGGGTTCATAAAAGCCCGTCGGGGCTGCCCGGGGCGCGTCCCGCGCTCCACTACCGCTCGGCGCAGTACTCGACGAAGTTCCGGAGGATCTGCAGACCGGTCTCGCCGGACTTCTCGGGGTGGAACTGGGTCCCGAAGACGTTGCCCGCCTCGTTGGCGACGACCGCCGGGAACGACACGCCGTAGTCGGTGGTCGCGACCACCGCGTCGTCGTCGGGTTCGGCGTAATAGGAGTGGACGAAGTACGCGTACTGCCCGTCGATCCCCTCGACGATCGGGTGCTCGCGCTCGACGCGGAGTTCGTTCCAGCCCATATGTGGCACCTTCCGACCGCGCTCGAAGCGGACGTTCGTTCCCGGAATGAAATTCAGGCCTTCGACCTGCCCCTGCCCGGCGTGGTCGGCCTCCTCGCTCGTGGTGAGAAGCATCTGCATCCCGAGACAGATCCCGAAGACCGGCTGTCCGCGGTCGGCCGCTGCGGCGAGCGGTTCGCGGAACGGGCCGGCGTTTTCCATCCCCTCGCTGAACGCGCCGACGCCGGGGAGGACGATCCCGTCGGCGGCCGCAAAGTCGTCGGGGTCGTCGGTGATTTCGACGGCGGCACCGGCGCGTTCGAGCCCCCGCTGTGCGCTACGGAGGTTGCCGAGGCCGTAGTCGACGAGGACGACCTCCGCTGCAGTCTGAGCGCTCATATGCCACCTTCGAGAGGCCGGGTCAAATCGCTTCCGACGCTGGACACCGACTCCGGCCACACGACTGGCTAGATTTGCCACTGTTTGGCTATATATAACTGAATCAGAATCTTTATGCGGCTCATCCAGTAGTTCCATACGATTGTATGACGAAACGACGCGCCTTCCTCAAGTCCACGGGAGCCCTCGGGATCGCTGGGCTCATCGCTGGATGTACCGGTAACACGAACAGCGGCGGCAGTACCGACACCGAGACAGCGACTGCAACCGAGACAGCGACAGCGACACCGACGCCCGAGAGCCAGATGACCTTCGGCGACGACGGCACCGTCGACTTCGGGATCTCGCCGTCGGTTCCGCAGGAGGATCTCAATGTCCAGTACTCTCCCCTGCTGGACCACATCGGCGCTTACCTGAAAGAGAACCACCAGGTTCCCGACGACCTCTCGGTCGAGGGAATCATCGGTAGCAACTACAGCGCCGTGATTCAGGCGCTCGGACAGGGAACGATGGACGTCGCCGAGACGGGTCCCTTCGCCGCTGCACTCGGCGTGAAGACCGGCAACGCGGATATCATCCTCCAACGGTACGGCTACGGGAGTTGGGAGTACACGAGTATCATCGCGACGCCCAACGACAGCGACATCACGGAACTGTCGGACCTCTCCGGCAAGACGGTCGCCTTCTCCGATCGGCTGTCGACGAGTGGCTGTCTCTATCCGCTGTACAGTATGTCCAGCCAGGGCGGTCTCGACGTCGGCAACCTCCCCGAGGGCAACGGCTCGCAGGCCGAGTTCGATGCCCGGTTCGCCGGCGGCCACGTCGGATCGTACACGCTCCTCGAACAGGGCCAGGTTGACGCCGCCGCGATGGGCGGGTTCGTCCGCGACACCAAGACCGGACCGACGCCCGACAAGTGGCAGAGCGTCGCGACGACGCTCCACGAGGACACCGGCCTGCCGCGCGCCCCGATCGTCGTCTCGCCGGGACTGAGCGACGAGGCGAAGACCGCAGTTAAGCAATCGTTCCTCGAAGGCCCCGACAGCATCTACTACGGTGCTGACGGCGAAGACGGAACTGACGACGACCTCTGGTTCAGTGACGTCCGCGCGGCCGGAAAGGCGGAGTATCAGTCCGTCATCGACGTCGCGAACGAACTCGGCGTCGGAACCGATATCTTCGGATAGCCCTCTAACCGGCCGCTCGCTGGGAGCGTCCCCGCCGCTTTTTGTGCGGCCACATCTCAGTTATTCTATCCACAACAGATGCCCACCATCGAATTCGAGAACGTCTCAAAGATATACGGCGAGGACACGGTCGCGCTCGACGACGTGTCGTTCACCATCTCCGAAGGCGAGTTCGTCATCCTGCTCGGACCCTCGGGCGCGGGCAAGTCGACGATGCTTCGCGTGCTGAACGGACTGACTGACCCGACGGAGGGATCCGTCCGGATCGGCGGGGCGGAGATATCCGGCAACCGGAGCGAGGTCGGAATGGTGTTCCAGGAGCACTACCTCATCGAGAGCAAGACCGCGTTCGGAAACGCGCTCACGGGTGCGCTGTCCCGCAACGGACTGCTCCGGAGTATGCTCGGGCTCCACTCGGAGTACGACAAGATCAACGCCCTGGAATCGCTCCAGACCGTCGGCCTGCTCAACGAGGCCGGGCAGCGGGCCGAATCGATGAGCGGCGGGCAGAAACAGCGCGTCGGGATCGCCCGTGCGCTCGTCCAGGAACCGGAGATCGTCCTCGCGGACGAACCGGTCGCCAGCCTCGATCCGAAAGCCGCCCGCGAGGTGATGCGCTACCTCAAGAAGGCCGCGACAGCGAAGGACCTCACGACGGTGACGAGCCTCCACCAGGTGAACATCGCCCGCGAGTTCGGGGACCGGTTCCTGGGCATCCGGGACGGAGAGGTCATCTTCGACGGCGACGCCGACGACCTCACGATGGAGGAGATGGACCGGATCTACTACGGCCACGACGGCGGCGGCGACTTGCTCGCGGACGATCCGACTGACACGGACGCGGTTCCCTCGGAGACGCCCGAACCGAACGCGACGCCCGACGGGGGTGAGGGCGTATGAGTTCCGACTCGATCGATCCCGCCGTTCGCGAGAGGCTCGAAACGCTGGATCGCCTCCGCCGCCTGAAGTACCTGCTGTGGGCTGCGATTCTCGGTGCCGTCGTCGGCGTGACGTACTGGGGCCTCGGCTTCATCGGCTTCCAAGCCGGGGTCGTCGCCAACCGCTTCCCGGCGATGTACGAGTTCATCTCGCGGGGCTTTTTCCCGCCGGACTTCCAGAACTTCACGGTCTACACGAAGGACAACAACATCACCGGACTCCAGGCCATCCCCGCGAGTTTCCGGAACTGGGGCCAACCGATCTTCGAGAGTTTCCAATCCTCGCGGCTGTCGCTCGTGAAGGCCAGCCTGGTGACGCTGTTGCTCGGCTTTATGGGAACCGTGATCGCGTTCCCGTTCGCGCTCATCTTGGGCGTGCTGGGTAGCGAACGGGTCACCCCGTTCCCGTTCAATTTCCTCTTCCGCGGCACCCTGAGCGCGATTCGCGCCATCCCCGCCATCGTCTGGATCTTCCTCTACATCCCCATCGGCCCGCCGAGTCAGATCACCGCGGTGCTGGCGATCGGCACCGACAGCATCGGCAACCTCGGTCGGCTGTTCACCGACGACCTCGAAGAGATCGAGGAGGGGCCGATCGAGGCGATCCGCTCGACCGGCGCGTCGAGTACGCAGACCGTGAGTTTCGGGATGCTGAGTCAGGTCTCACGCTCGTTCATCGCGTGGACGCTGTACATTCTCGAGATCAACACGCGCATCGCCATCTCGCTGGGGGTCGTGGGTGCCGGCGGCCTCGGGCTGATGATCCGGAACAGCCAGGACCTCTTTGAGTTCCAGCAGACCGCTGCCGGGCTCATTATGGTCTTTATTGTCGTGCTGGGCATCGAGTTGATCTCCTCGCGGATCCGGGCCCGACTGCGCCCCGGCGAGCACTCGAGCAAGGGCGTCGTCGAGGCGGTTCGTGACCTCTTCAACCCGAACAAGTGGCTCGGCCGCGGCGACCCTCGGAACTAGAACTGCCCGAGGTTCGACTGCCCACCGTCGTCTTGGCCGCCGACGCCGGCGATTTCTGCGGCGCGCTCGATCGTCCCGAAGAACGTTTCGCGCTGACTCCCGTCGTACAGTGTCGCCGCCGGATGGACGGAAACGACGGCGCGGTAGCCTTGACCACCGAGTCTCACGTCGACGACGTCGCCGGCCGCCTTCGTCACCGCGACCGATCGATCCAGCAGGTGCTCGGAGGGGACCTTCCCGAGCGTCACGACCAGTTCGGGATCGACGACCGCGAGTTCGCGTCCGAGGTGACCGCGGCAGTTCGCCAGTTCGCCTTTGTGCGGGTCCCGGTTGTCCGGGGGTCGACAGCGAACGCAGTTCGTGATTCGAACGTCGTCCCGTGCGAGGCCCGCGTCCTGGAGCGCCTCGTCGAGGACTGTTCCGGAGCGCCCGACGAACGGTTCGCCCTGTTCGTCCTCGTTCGCGCCGGGTGCTTCCCCGAGAAACAGGAGGTCGGCGTCGGCGGGACCGACTCCGTCGACGATCTGTGACCGCGACTCGACGAGTTCGGGACACTGTTCGCAGGCGATCACGTCCGGCCCCTCCATCCGCTCGGCCGCCGCTCCGTTCTCGGCGGCCGCTGTGTCGTCGTCGCTCATACTAGAGGGGTGGTCGGCCGCGACTTACCCGTGACGGTCCCGCCCCGTTCTCATCCGTCGTTCCGGACCCGCCACGACCGCGCGCCGCGGGCCGCAACCCGAGCCACCCGGAGCGGCTCCGGGCGGCCGTCCGCTGGCGTGTAGGCGCGAACGATGCGCGCCGCGTCAGGCCCGCCTGACGACTCACGTTTGTCCACAGCGCGGACGAACAGCGGTTCGCCGTTCACCTCGATCCGTTGTCGCGGCGGCAACCGGTCGTACGTCTCCAGCCGCTCGGTCAGTGCGGTCCCCTCGAAGTGCTCGCGGAGCGCCGGCTCCAGTCCGGGGCTCGACTCGTAGGATACCGCGATGACCGGGCGCTGGGCGACCGCTGCGAGCGCGTCGAGGTCGAGGAGATTGAACCAGGCGGGAGCGATGCCAGAGAGCACCACGTACTGGACGTCCTCGCGAAGCGACTCCTCGAACAGGTCACGTACGGCGTCCGTGGCGTCGAGACCACCGACCGTGGCGGTTGCAAAGGCGATGCCATCGACTGTCCGATCTGCTCGAACGACCGCGCCGCAAAAGACACAGTCACCACTGGATTCGTCTGTCGACTCCGCGATGCCGAGTGCTCGCGTTCCCGGCTTCACCCGCGAGATGCCTCCTGCTCAGCCCGCACCCGAAGCGCGATGGCGCACCGCACGTGCGTGGTCGCCAGTCTATTCGGGTCTATTCCTCTTTGATATCCTTGAGCCGGTCTAGAAGTTCGTCGTTCGACGCGCCGATCTCGAACTCCACGTCTCCCCCGTGGTCTGCCTCGGAAGTTGCGACGCCGTCGTCGTCCTCGAGATCGGTATCGAAGTCCTGATTCTCTTGTTCGGACTCGTCGTAGCTCCCAAATCCCATACAAATGATGATAACGGGTCGACCGATAAAAAACACACGCAGTCCCGTGGTACCTGTTACCACACGTGACGATAGCGGCAGTGATGCCACTGGCCGAGGCTTTTTTATCGCCGCTGCGGAACCGATGGGTATGGAAATCCACACCGTCACGGAAAAGGCGACGGACTTCACGTGTAACGCGTATCTGCTCGTGGGCGACGCCCCGGTGCTGGTCGATGCGGGGACGATGCCGGGCGTCGACGACGTCGTCGCCGACCACGTTGAGGACCTCGACGCGGTGTATCTGACACATCAACACCGCGATCACGTGGGTGAACTCGACGCCGTCCTCGATCGGTTCGACGCCGACCTCTACGCGTACGGCGAGCATCCGCGACGGACCGCAGCGCTGTCGGACGGGCAAGAGGTCTCTCTCGCCGGGGAGTCTTACGAGGTCGTCTACACGCCCGGCCACGCCGACGACCACGTCTCGCTCATCGGCGAAACACGCGTTTTCAGCGGCGATGTGATCGTCTACAACGACGGCGCGTTCGAGGACGGGAGTTTCGGCCGGACGGATCTGCCCGGTCAGTCCCGCGAGCGACTTATCGAGAGCCTCGAAACGATTCTGGACCGACTCCCCGACACGGTCGCGGAACTGTACGCCGGCCACGGCGGCGTCTACCGCGCCGACCCGGACAGCGACGAGGACTCCGTCCGCGACGTGATCGAACGGGCGCTCGACCGCGCCGAACGGCGCGAACCGAAGTACCCCGACGAATAGCAGACTCCCCGATGGCCCGGGTGAAACGCGCGTTCCATACGCGTAACACGAATATATTCGCCCCTAAATATTATTTTCATTCACCACAAATTCCGCGTCGATGCCGACCTGTGAGAACTGCGGATCGTTCGTTACCACGGAGTACGTCCGGGTGTTTGCCCCGAATGAGATGGAGCATCCACGCGTCTGCCCGAACTGCGAGGACAAGGTCCGCGACGGTGCCGACGTTCGGGAGGCGCGCGCAACGCGCCACTGACGCCGGTGACGACATCGGGTATCGACTCACCACCCGACGCCGTTGCCGATTGCGGTCACGACTGGCTCGTGATTTCACGCGGCTTTTATCGCTGCGCGCCGTCGCGACGCTATGAGCCAACTCGATGCGTTTCTCGCGGGCGAGAACCACGAGGACGTTGCGCTGTATCTCACCGAACGGTACCTCGACAGTCAGGGGAAACTCCCGAACCTGGGCGAGGCTGTCGACGGCGGTTACGTGCTGGTCGTTCCGGGCGACGACGGACGACGAGCCTTCGCCGCCGGAACGGGGATGGACGCGATGGAGTTCGCTCGCGGGGCGATGGACGAGACGGGGCACATCTCCCGCAGTCTCGACGGCGGTGAGTGTCCGGTTGCCGGCAACGACCCGGACGGTCACGAGGTGGCGTTCATTTTCGCCTTCTCCGAGGCGCAGAACGATGAAGTCGGTGGTCTCTACGAGCGCGGCGACGTCGTCCACGCGTACGCCCATTGCGCCTGTGGTGCGAGTTACTCCGACAAGTGGGTCGTCGGCGAGGAGGACGCTACGGGCGTCCAGCCCGGCGGCTCAGAACCGATCGAATCGACCGACTAACGAGGGCTGACAACCGGCACGACCGCGCCCGCGCCGACGTGCCGGACAACCGCGACCCGGCGCGGGCCATTGCTCACGTCACGGCGGGACTGGCCCCGGCTTCCGATATAACGGTTCGTCCGGACGCCGTCCGCACCGGCAGTAGTCCCACCGTCCCCGCCGCTACTCGTCTTCAGTTGTGTCGTCGACTTCGTCCTCACTCCTGACGTCGTCGGCTTCGCTTGCGACGTCCTCGAACGCCCGGAGGATGACGCGCTTCGCCGTCGCCCCCTGGGTTGTCCAGTGGTGGGCGTAGTCCAGCATATCGTCGTAGATATCGGGCTTACATCCCGCGGCGCGCGGATGCCCGCCACCGTTGACCCGCCCGGCGACCTCGTGGGCCCGCTCGAACCCTTCTGAGCCGCGGATGCTGGCGCTGCCGGCCGGCTTCACGACGACCGCACCGTCGGCCCCCTTCTCCCGTAGCGCCTCGGCGACCTCGTTCTGCGAACAGCGGCCGTAGGTCACGCCGACCGTCCAGGGGCCGATCCGCTTCAGTTCGGCCCGCGACACGGCGGCGTCGATGAGTTTCTCCTTCTCGACCCGGCGGTGTTCGATGTACTGCTCGACGATGGGGGGAAGGTCCACGCCGAACGCGCCGACGACGGCGACGTACTCCTCGGGGTCCGTCCAGTAGGCGTAGTCCGCGAGGTCGTCGCTCCGCGGGTCCTCCTTCTGCCAAAGGTCGTGGTCGCGGGTGACCGCCGCGAGTTCCGCCCACTGCTCGGCGAAGTCGTAATCGAGCGAGCGCAAGGTCACGTCCGTCGAGCACTCCTCGTCGGATTCGCCGACCACGAGGTCGACGCCCGTCTCGCGCACTCGTTCCGCCGTCTCGTCGCTCCACTGATGATGGTCGTACCACACAATCGAGTCTGCGACTGCGTCGACAGCCGCGAGTTCGTCTTCGATCCAGGCGTACTCGTCGGGGCAGAGGTCGCAGACGTAGAGATCGATGCCCGCCGGTGCGTGCTCGGCGACGTTCTCGAGCGCTTCGTCGAGGGAGTACGGCCCCGCACCGACGAGCGCGACCGTCGAGCGCGGACGGTCTTCCTCCTCCTCAGTGACGTCGGCATCGTCATCTGCCGGGGCGTCCCGTTCCCAGCGGTCGACGCGCTCTTCGACGTCCGCCTCGAAGGTCGCCCACTCGATTGTCGCGTCGTACATCTCCCGGATCAGGGCGACACAGCCCAGGCCGTCGGCGTCAGTGTCGGCGATAACGACGGCCTCAGCGCCGTCGACCGCCTCGGCGACGCGCTCTTCGACCCGGTCCTCGTCGAGGGAGTCAGGGTAGAAGAACCCCGTCCCAGGAAGTTGCGATTTCCGCGAGATCGAGAGACCCGCGGTGTCGATGAGTTCGTCTTCCATATCGCAACGACGGCCGCCCGCGTGAAAACCGGCGCGGTTTCGCCGACCGTCGCGCCTGCAGGCGTCGGACGCTGCACTGCTATCAGCGACCCTCTGCGCCGCTCCCCTTCGACAGCTCTCAGTCGGCGCGTTCAGGCGTTCCCGTTAGCGCGCTGTCCCCTTCCCCGGCGGCGAGTTGGCGGACCGTGAGCACGGGGACCGGACACGTTCGGACGACGCGCTCGGCCACCGATCCGATGAGAAACCGGTTCTCGCCGTGGCGGCCGCGAGTCCCCATCGCGACCACATCAGCGTCGACCCCGCGGGCGTACTCGTCGATCACCGACGGCGGATGACCCTCCTGCACCGACGCGATCACCTCGCGGTCGGTCGACTCGCGGACCTCGTCGATCGCCTCCTGTCCCCGATCTTCGAGCGCGTCGGCCATCTCGCCGCGGAGTCGCTCTGGCGAGGAGGCGACGTCGCCCTCGTCGACGACGGAGAGACAGTGTATCTCGGCGTCGAAGCGCTCGGCGAGATCCAGTGCCACGTCGACGGCCCGCCTGGCGCTCTCGGAGCCGTCGGTGGCGATGACGATGGTCTCGAACATACCAACGGCTTCGCCGTCGGCCTGCATAAATCCCAAGCAGAAGGCGTCGGACGGCTGCCCGCCCCGTCGCGCGCTTCTCCCCGTTTCACTGCGCCTGCCTCCCCCACTTTGCCGTACTCGTGCACCCTCGGCGAACCACGGCCGCTCGACCTGGCTTCCCCGCGGGAACGGCTCTTCGGGGCAGTTCCACAAGGCACACAACGGTCAGGGGTGACCACTTCGGCGTGACCGAACAGAAGATATCCCGCAGGCAAGCTCTCGAACTCGGCGGTCTCGATCTCGCTGCCGTGCTCGCCGGCTGCTCGGTTCCGTCGGCAAACTCGTCCGCGCAGTCGACCGAGTCGTCACCGAATCCGACTCGGGACGACGTGTCCACAGCCACGGCGGACGAGAGCCCATACACCCGCGTGTATCGGGAGACGAGTCGGTCGTCTTGGTACGGACCGGGCGCGGGCAAGGGACGGGCTTTCAGTACGACCAGACGCACATCATCACGAACGCACACGTCGTCGGCAACGCCCGAACCGCCCAACTCAGATACAACGACGCCACGTGGAGCACCGGCACTGTCCGGGGAACAGACGTGTACAGCGACCTCGCGGTCGCCGCATCCGACGGGGTCCCCGACGACGCCCGGCCGCTCTCGTTCGTGGAGGAGTCGCCCGAGATCGGCCAGCGAGTCGCGGTCATCGGCAATCCATACGGCCTCAGCGGGACGGTTACCTCGGGGATCGTCAGCGGAACCGATCGCCTGATTCCCTCACTAGCCGGTTACCAGATCCCGGACGCGATTCAGACCGACGCTGCGGTAACCCCCGGAAACAGCGGCGGCCCGCTGATGTCGCTGGATGGTACCGTGGTCGGGGTCGTCAACTCGAAACGCGGCGACGACATCGCCTTTGGCATCTCGGCCGCGCTCACTCGTCGCGTCGTGCCCGCACTCATTCCGACAGGCCAGTACGAGCACGCATATATGTGCGTCTCGCTGCGGAACGTGACGCCGCGCATCGCTCAGGCGAACGACCTGACGCACCCTCGCGGGTCGCTGGTGGTTCAGGTGGCCGACGATGGGCCCGCGAAGGGGGTCCTCCAGCCGAGTTCCATCGAGACGGTTGACGGGATCCAACCCCCCGTTGGCGGCGACGTCATCACTGCGCTCGACGGCGCGCGAACGCAGTCGTTCGAGGATCCGGCAAGCCATCTGGCGCTTGCGACCCGTCCGGGGGACACGATCAGCGTGACTGTGCTCCGCGACGGGGCTCGACGGACAGTCGACACGACGCCGGCGTCGTGTCCGAAGCAGTCCACGTCGCCGCTCAACTGACCGCGGTCGTAGTATGAGGATTTTTGCCGCCGGACGTTGCAGGAGCGTGTATGACCGAACGCCGACCGCTGTCTGTCGACCTCGTCCTCGCCCCAGTGGACGCGAGCGACGAATCGACGGACGCGGTAGCGCACGCCGCCGCGATTGCTGCCGAATACGACGCGACGGTCCACGTCGTCCACGTTCTCGGCGAGGACGTCGTCAGAGCCATTGAAGCGGGAAGGGTCGACGAGAACGAGGTCGCTGCGGACGGCGAGGCGATTATGCAGACGGCCCAGTCAATCGCGGCCGAGCACGACGTCGACCTCTCGACGTCTGTCGCGTACGGCTTCTCGACGACGATGAAACTGCGACATCCCGGGAGCGTCGTCCTCGACACTGCCGAGGAACTCTCCGCCGACTTCCTCGTCGTCCCGCGGGAACCACTCTCCGGCGATCCCGGCGAGGTGCTGGCGAAGGCCGCCGAGTACGTCCTCCTGTACGCGAGCCAGCCAGTCCTGTCGGTCTGAGTCGCGTGCGAGCGCCGCCGTTCAGCCGCCCTCGTGGCCCGCGTCGGCCAGTCGGATCCCCATCTCGAGTTCGAAACTCTCAGCGTTGCCGGCCTCGAACCCGATCTTCTTGTAGAGGCCGACCGCGGGCTTGTTCCAGCGCTCGACGGTGAGCCACACCTTCTCGACGCCCTCCTCGGCACCGTAGCCGAGCAGGGTCTTCATCAGCCGGGTACCGATACCCGCTTCCTGGTAGGCCTGGAGGACGAATATCGCGAGTTCGTAGGCGTCGCCGTCGGGAACGAGCGTCGCGTGCCCGGCGGCCGTCTCGTCGTCCCACGCGATGACGTTCAGGCAGTCGTCGCTGAGAATCGTCTCGAGCCACTCGCGGACTCGACCCTCCTGACTCGGTGGGATCCCTTGCGCTCGGTCGGCGGGATCGAACTCGTCGTACATCGACGCCAGCGCCTCGTACTCCTCGTCGCTCCCGTCGTGCGCGCGAATCTCGATTGTCCGCCCCTCCCGATCCTCAAACGTCCGCGGCGGCCCCTCGAACGGGCCGGCGACAGCGTCTGGATACCCGCGGTCTCGGGTCATCGGACGAGCGTTACGCTGATGTGGGAGTTCAGCAGGACGAACTCGGCTGTGCTCCCGAGTTGGATCTTCCCCATCGGACTGGTCGTCCCGCCACCGATCACGATCCGGTCGAAGCCCTCGGACTCGGCGATGTCGACGAGTTCGCTTCCGGGATCGGTGTCGGACTCGATGTGTCGAACCGTCGCCGTGATCCCCCACTCGTCGAGCGTCCTGTCGACCTCGGCTTCGATTTCGCTCGCGCTCCGCGCTCCGACGGTGTCGATGATGGCGACGGTCACCTCGTCGTTGGCCTCGGCTGCCCGTTCTGCGGTCCGTTCGAGTGCCTGGAGGGAGTCATCGGATCCGCCGATGCCCAGAAGGATTCTCATACGCCGGTTGTCGGCATCGGAGTAGAAAAATCGTCGGGTGTGGGCTACGCTGTCATATCTGGTTCGTCGCGCACCTCTGTGCGGGTTTCGACGTCGTCTATCAGTTCCGAGGACCGCCGAGTACTGTACTGCTTATTCCGGACGACCGCCCCCTGGCTGACGATGGTCCTGAATCGCGTCTCGCTGGCGACGGTTTTCAACGCCCGTCGTCGAGTTCGACGTGCTCCGGCGGCTGCTGTCTCACGGTCCCGGATCGGTTTCGAACCGGAAACCGGTTCTGTACGCCGCTCGGATCGACGTGAGACGCTTTGCCCTTCGATATCGGGCGATAGAATGTGCAACCGTCGTCCGACGCAGAGGCACAACCGCCGGACGACGTCTGGCCGAGTGTGTCCTCGGCACGTGAGAAAACTCCCTCGCGGGTGAAAAGAACACGATGAAGACAATTTCATAACACTCGCCGACATGACCCGGTCCACCTCGAGTTGACGCCCGACGTGGCCGACGGAACGCTTTTTGCGGTCGGACCGACACCCCGCAGTATGGACGACGACGCCGAGACGCCGGCTGCCAATCGGAGACCGTCCGACGACGACGCTTCCACGTCGGCCGCACCGTCGGACACCACCTCCGTGTCGGAGACCGACGAGGAGACAGACACCGGCGTCGAGGACCGCTCGAATACAGCCGACCCGTCGGACGGCGATGCGCCGCCGGAGGACGTACAGAAGTACGCTCGGTTCAAGAAGGTCGACGGCGCGCAGTACGACCGCGTCAACGACTTCCTCCGCGATCGGACGTACATCACAGCGCGCGAGTGGGCCATCGCTCGCCTGTGTGCGGACTTCCGAACCGAGACCGGCGTCGAGATGACGAAGATCGGTGAGAACCTCCCCGAACTGGTACCGTTTATGACCGACACCTACACGCCGCAGGCGGTCAACCAGGCCCGTTCCTCCTTCGAGGACAAGATCCGGAAGTCGGGGGCGACGTTCCTCTACGGCGCGATGTCGGGCTTCTTTACCGCCGAGGAACTCGACGAGATGATGTACGAAGTCACCGAGATCGCGAAGTTTCTCCTGGAGGTCGAGGGCGTCGATCTTTCGGTCGAAGAGGAGATGGAGGCCGAAGAACGGATCTCCAGCGTGATGCGCGAAGTCAGGGAGGCAAGCGCCGATATGCGGGCCGAAGAACTGACAGAAAACGCCGACGCCGAATAATCGGCCAAATCCGGTCGGACAAGCGGGCTTCGGCGGAACGGAGGGCGGGTATCTTCTCCTCGACAGCACCCCGCCTCAGCACTTCAGGATTAGTCCACCGTTGCTTCGGAGCACGGGAGAGGCGATATGTCCGATTCGATTGCTGCGACTCCGTTTCTGACCGCTCACAGCGACACCGTGTCACCGACCGCCGGTGCCGACGCCCTGCGCCCGTCAGTTTCGAGCTCGGCCGCGAAATCCGCACAGCGGTCGCCGTGGTTCACGAGGACCGGGACGTCCCGGTAGTCCTCGAGGAACGTCAAGAGTCCCTCGCGGTCGGCGTGTGCGGAGAAGTCGTACTGCTCGACCTGCGCGCTCACAGGCATTATGCGCCCGTCGATCTCCGCGCTGCCCGTCTCCAGGAGGTCCCTCCCCGGCGTCCCGTCGACCTGATAGCCGGTCATCGTGACCTTGTTCACCGGATTCGACCGGATCTCGGGAATGTAACTCATAGCGGGGCCACCCGAGAGCATTCCGCTGGTGGTGATGATCGCGGCTTTCTGGTCGGTGATACGCCCGCGCTGTCCGTCGCGCCCGGTGACGAATCGAGCGTGGGACTTCGCTCGTCTGAGCGCGTCGGCGTCGCGGACGAACTCGGGGTACTGCCGCAGCATCTCGGTGACTCGCTTCCCCATCCCGTCGACGTAGCAGGGGATGTCGTAGGCCTCACAGATGAGCAACATCTCCTGCGTGCGGCCGATTGCGAACGCGGGGACGACGACTGTGCCCCCCTCCCAGAGCGTCGTCTCGACGCTTTCGGCGAACCGCGCCTCGACCCTCTCTCGGTCCTCGTGCTCGACGTCGCTGTACGTACTCTCGCAGATGACGGCGTCCGCGTCTGGCCGGGCCGTCGTGCCCGAGACGAGTCGCTGGTCGTCAGTGTGGAAATCGCCCGTGTAGAGGAGTCGCGTATCGCCGTCGTCGACGAGGACGTGCGCGCTGCCGGGAATGTGACCGGCGGTGTAAAACGTCACTTCGTGGCCCGCTGCTGCGAATGTCTCCTGATACCCGTGGGTCTCTGAGACTTCGGTGACGCGCTTGAGGTCGTTCTCTGTGAACGGACAGTTGTACGATCCGCCGTGCAGTTTCAGCGTGTCGCGAGCGAGCGTGAGCGTGAGTTCGTACGTGGGCGGAGTCCAGTGGATCGGCGGCCGCTGATCCCCCGAAAGCAGCGAGGGGACCGTCCCGACGTGATCGAGGTGGCCGTGGGAGACGACGACTGCGTCGGCCGCGGGCGTCTCGACCGGAAACTGCGGGGGATTGCCGGTCAGCAACCCGAAGTCGAGGAGCAACGAGTCGTTGACGAGGAGCGCGCTTCGGCCTACCTCGCGCGCGCCGCCGAGGAACTGGATATCCATCGTGTAGGTTAGCGGCCCAAGGGATTTCCACCCGTCGGTTCTTCCCTCGGTGGCCCGGAGGCGACAGCGATGACCAGCGCTGCTACGACCTCGGTGAGTCGTCCACGATACCGTCTCCGAGGGCGAACAGGCGGTCATCACGGGAGGTCTGCAGGACTGCCGCCAACGACCGTCTCGCCAGCATACGGGCCGAGCGTACTCCCCAATAGCGTGCCAGAGAATCACACTCAGTTATACTCCTCTTACCCATCTATACCCAATGATAGAATATTATCATTATAGATCATAATGTTTATAATCAGTCACTATCAACGGGCGGTTGAGGCTCGAACGATGAAATTCGTACCCAGTTCCGGAACGTCTCACCCCCGATCCGACCGCGTCCCGAACCGAACCTCACGACCGACTTCGCCGACACAACCGCCCAATCGACCGATATGACTGGCCCGAACGAGCACGAGACAACACTGGACGAACCGACCGCGAACGCCCGACGGACCGAAAGCGAGCGCGGTGCCCCACTGGTCCCCGACCTCTGCCGGATCCGAACCGAGCACTTGACGTCGACCGAGACGACGCACACGACTCGTCCTTCCCCCAAGCCAACTGAGGCCGAAGCCGAGCGCGATGCACCGCTCGTTCCAGACCTCAGTGGCGCACGGCCGGCCTCGTCGATGCCGACCACACCACCCACCGAAACACGCAGGACGACCGAGGATCGCACGACGACGCAGGAGGGGCGCTAGAATGCCGCTCGACATCCCCTCGGACCCGCACATCCGCGAGGACCTCGACAACCCTGCGGGCCGGGAGTTCCGCGCGTTGCTCGACACGCAGACGTTCACCTTCGCTCCCGGCATCTACCACGCGCTCGACGCCCGTCTCGCCGAGATGGCCGGCCTCGACGCCGCCTATATGTCAGGGTACTCTACCGTCCTCGGTCAGTTCGGCTTCCCGGACCTGGAGCTGGTGACGATGAGCGAGATGGTCGAGAACGCAAAGCGGATCGTCGAAGCAACCACGCTCCCTGTCATTGCCGACTGTGATACGGGCTACGGCGGTATCCACAACGTCCGCCGGGCCGTCCGCGAGTACGAGAAGGCCGGCGTCGCCGCAATCCACATCGAAGACCAGACCACGCCGAAACGCTGTGGTCATATCGCCGGCAAGCAGATCGTCGACCGCGAGGCGGGCCGCGCGCGCTTCGCCGCCGCCGTCGACGCGAAGCAGTGTGACGACACCGCCATCATCGCCCGGACCGACGCCTATGGCTCGGCCAACGGCGACTGGGCGGAACACCTCGAGCGCGGGCGCATCTACGCCGACGCCGGCGTCGACTTGGTCTGGCCCGAAATGCCCGATCCAAGCCGCGAGGACGCAGTCAACTACGCCGAGACAATCCACGAGACCCACCCCGACCTCGACCTCGCGTTCAACTACTCCTCGTCGTTCGCTTGGTCCGAAGAAGACGACCCGCTAACGTTCGAGGAACTCGGCGACCTGGGATACAAGTACATCTTCGTCACGCTTTTTAGCCTCCACTCGGGCGCTCACAGCGTCTACGAGGACTTCGAGCGACTCGCCGAGGCCGACGAACAGGCCCAGATGGAACTCGAAGACCGGTACCTCGATCACGAAACCGAGTCACATCACGAACTCTCGTTTGTCTCTCGGTTCCAGGACACCGAGATGGAGTTCGATCCCGAGGCACGGCGCCGTATCGACTCGAGCGAAGGGTTCACACAGGAGGAATCTGAGCCGCTCCAGTCCGATGATTGAGCCGAACTGTCTGCGGCCCGACGCGCTTCTCGGGGCGTTGTGAGCACTGAGACGGGACAGTCTCAGTCCGTGTGAACGGTTCTGTCTCTCCTCACTTCGACGGCTACTCCTCGTCCGGAATTGCCCTGACCTCGAACTCCCGGTAGCCCCCGTAGGCGGCGTCGAGCGCCCCGAGCCACCAGTTCCAGCGGTCGGCAACGCCCGAATCATCTGGCGCGTCCTCGAGGTTCCGAACGATCTCCTCGATGGTGAGCGGTTCCCCTCTGTCGTCCTCGACGATTCCTGCGTCTGCGAGGTCCCGGGCCTGCCTGGCGACAACGCGGTGCTCGGCCTTACTCCCGTCGAACGCGTCCGCCAGCGCCGCGACCAGATCGTCGGCCTCGAACCGGGCCATCTCCAGCCCGGACGGTCCCCTGCGGTCGCCATTGTTGGTCATACATCCTTCTACGACCCCCGGAGAGAAGAATCCGCCGCTGTCGTCCGTTCGCTACGCAGTCCGGTAGTGGACTATGTTCGGTTGCCGCTGGCCCGTCCCGACCCGTCTTTCGCACACCCACGCGTCTCAGGTCCACCACTCGCTGCGGCGCTCCTCGTAGGGGGCGTCGCGGAACGGCGACGGCCTCTCGCTCTCGTCTTCCGCGCCGAGTCCGTAGGCCAGCCAGTATCCGGTGTGCCAGGCCACGGCGTTTGTATCGAGATCGATGAGCGAGATCCGGAGGGTCGAGTACGTCTCGACCGCCCCGTCGCCGTCGGGGTCCCGACCGACCGTGCGGCCGCAGGAGGCAGCCTCCGGACCGCACGGTGACGCTTCGAGCAATTGAACGACGATGTCGGCCGCTTCGGCGCGCTCGACCGTAGTGAACGTGATGTTGGCTGGCATCCCCGGCGCGCCCGTCTCGTAGTAGTTCAGCGCGTGTTTGACCTGTCGGCGGGCGCCGTCGGGATCGCTCGCATTCGCGACGTCGACGTAGACGGAGAAGTTCGCGTCGTCCCACGGGAAGGCGCGCTCGGTCGCGTCCGGTTGCGGTTCGGTGTAGAGGACGGTCCGACTGGCCATCACGACCTGTGGCGCGTCCTCGTGAGTCAGACCCAGGGTGTGACCGAGTTCGTGTTCGACCACGCGCACCGTCGACTCGTTGGAAAACCCGGTACGGATCGAGACCGTCTCGGGACGATCGATCTGCCGTCGGTTCTCGATCAGCGGTGCACAGCCTGCGGCGTCGTCCGACCCCTCACACCGGGGGACTGCGTCGACAAACTCCAGGACGATGTCCGGGTCGTCGGCGTCGGGTCGAACCGTGTACGTCACGGGGAATCCGGCGAGACGTTCGGCCTCGGCTTCCCAGTACGCGGTCGCCTCCCGGACGAGCGGCGTCCAGTTCCGTCCCGACCCTGCCGTGTCGTGGACGGCGACGACGATTGGCTCGCTTCCCCAGGGGCTCTCCCGATCCGGCGCGGCCGTCGGCGTCGGCGATGGGGTGCCCTCGCTCGTCACAGTGTCCGATCCAGGGTTCGAACCGGTCGTCGGGGCCGTCGACGCCGGCGTCCCGTCGCTGGGCGTCGTCGTCGACGGGACGTCGACGGGGAGGTCACCCACGGGGCCGACACAACCGGCGAGTGTGAGCAGTAACACCACCCCGACAACGGCGGTTCGCGGCGTCCTCATCGCTGTACGAAACCGGAAGGACCAGATCGACAAGAAAGTTGCCTCGCGCGGCTGTCGCTCGCGGATGGTGAATGGCTGAGAGGAGTAAGCCCCCTTCTGTTCGTCTCGGCATTCGGCTGAGCGCCCGCGCCCTGTCCGGACTACCTTGACGGCGCGGACTTGCACCGGTGAAGATTCACCGTTCCATCCGTTCTCGGCCGTTCGTGCGGGATCGCGCGTGTTGCGACCATATGGCTCGCGGCTTCCGCCGCTCACGTTCTACGGTCGCGCTGCGACCGCGCCCTCGACGGGTCAACTCCCTTCCCTCGCGGGTCGGTTCGCGTGCGGACGGGTCGCCCCGCTCGCACCGCCGGCGGCTCGCGCCGCCGAGCGCGTCTCATCGGTCGGGCCGAGGGGTCTCGTTTCTGTTCCAGAGCCAGCCGTCTCCGACTCCGGGCTTGCGCCCGGTCACCCGTCCGGACGGTGGGGGGACTTTCCTCATCGGTCCGCCTGGACCGACGGGAGCCGAGCTCTCTCTGCCGTTAGCGACCAGACGGGAGAGTTAAATAAGACGTTCGGTCGCCCCGGTGTGCGGCAGTTTACGAGCGTTCGATCTGCCCGTGCGCCACTGTCTCATCTGCCACCTATTCACAATCGCCCGCCCGAACGGACGCTCGGGCCCGTATACTCCCGAGATAGAAGGGAAGCGTTCAAGTCAGCCCAGCGCCTCATCAAAGGTATGTCCGAGGCGCAGACCGTTCGTCTCTCTTACGATGACGGGGCGAGGGCGGTCGAGCTCGCGCGTGAATCGGTCGAATCGTACGTTCTTCACGGACAACGAGAGCAGCCGGGTAGTATGCGGGACGCCTTCTACGCCCGCACCGGCGCCTTCGTCCGAATCCGGTCCACGCGCGGCCGGGGACGCCTCAGAGGCTGTGCCGGTGCCTACCGGGGGAGCGATCAGCTGGGTCACGCTATCGTCGATGCCGCGATCCAGGCGGCCTCCGGCGACTCCTGTGGCTCCGAGATCGAACAGCCCGAACTCTCGAATCTCAACATCTCGATCTGCGTCGTCTGCGATCACACGGAGACCGACCGACCGCTCGACGACATCGAACTGGGGAAACACGGCATCGCCGTCGACAGAGACGGCAACCACGGCTGGCTGTACCCGATAATCCCGGTAGAGAACGGCTGGAACGAGGAGCAGTTCCTGACCCACGCCTGCCGCAAAGCGGGCCTCTCACCGCTGGCCTGGCAGGACAACGACACGACCGTGACGCTGTTCGACGGCCAGGTCTTCCGCGAGCGCGCCGACGGCGGCAGCGTCGAAGAACTCTAACGACGCTGACTCTCACTCCGACTGCTCCGCTGTGATAGACATCGCTACCGGAGTCACAGGTGTGACGTGTCCCCCGAAACGTCGAGTTTCCACTTGCCGATCTCGTCACCGGCACAATTATTCACCCGCTCGACCCGCGTGATCCCGCATAGCGGCGCGTCGACGCCCTCCGTGGAACCGACGAGTCCCTCGACGACTGCACCGACGGTGAGCCCGTGACCGACGAGGAGGACCATCCCGTCCTCGTCATCGACGATCTGCCTGACGGTCTCGCCGACCCGTGCGCTCGCCTCGGCGTGGGTTTCCGGAAACGTCGGGTGCAGATACGGTTCGTGACCGCTCCGGATCGGATCGAACCGGGCAGTCAACTCCCGATTCGACAGTATCTCCGGTTCTGCGTCGAACCACTCGGCGTTCCGGTGCTCGCCCAGTCCCGGCTCGAGCCACGCCTCCGTCCCGATCTCCTGACAGATTTCGTCGACGGTCTCGACCGCCCGGAGGAACGGCGAGGCGTAGACGGCGTCGAACGACGGGGCCGACTCGGCGAACCGCCGCCCGACACGCCAAGCCGCCCAGCGACCCAGTTCTGTCAGCGGCGGATCGTGCACTCGCTCGGCGTGTTCCTCCCAGTCGGGATCGACCGTGTCGCGCCGTTCGCCGTGTCTCACGACCCAGACAGTATCTGCCATAGGCGCGCTAGTCGGGCGAGAAAAATAGGTTCCCCGCCGCGCGGATTTCGATCGTAGCGGTCCGGCCCGAGTCTCACTTCGCGCCGTACGCACACCGGTCCGCGTCGCGAGCGGCCCGATCGGCCGCCGCGTCGATCCCGAACTCGAAGTCGTCGACGACCGCACCGTCTCGGAGCAGCGGCTGAAGAAGCGACTTTGCGCCCTCGGGACCGTCGCGGTCTCGGAGTCCGACGTGGTGGCCGCCGTCCGGCGTCCGATAGACGGATTTCGCGCCGGTGAGTTTCCCGCGCTTGGCGGCGGGTTCGCCGTCGACCTCGACGAGGTCGAGCCCGAAGTCTACGGGATCGGCGTTCGAGATGTAGCCGCCGACACCGAAGCCGTCGGCGACGTCCCGCAGCGCCCGCAGGTCTTCGGGTCCGAGGCCGCCCGAGACGAAAACACCGACGTCGTCGCGGCCGTGTGCGTCGAGCGTCCAGCGCACCTCTTTGACGATATGGCGGAAGTCGCCCCGTCGAGACCCGGTGGTGTCGAGTCGCACACTGTCGAGGCGGTCGCCGAGAGCTGCCGCGGCGCGGAGCGCCTCGTCGGTCTCGTCGGAGTACGTGTCACACAGCGCAACGCGAGGGACGTCCTCGCCGACGGCCTCGTCGAAGGCCTGCCAGGCCGCCTCCTGCTCCCCTCGGCCGAAGGAGATCACCAGCGCGTGCGGCATTGTCCCGCCGGCCTCCTCGCCCAGTACCTCGCCGCCAGCGACGTGCGAAAACCCGTCAAGTCCGGCGATCAGCGCACTCCGCTCGATCATTGCTGCAATCGAGGGATGGACGTGCCGCGCCCCGAACGAGAGGACGGCAGAGTCGGGCGCGGCCCGCCTGACGTCCAATGCCGCCGTCGCCACGCCCGAGGCGTGCGAGAGGAACCCCAGAATCGACGTTTCGAGACGAGCGAACTCCAGGTAGTCTCCCTCGATCCGCATCACTGGGCCGCCGTCGAACAGGCGGCCCGAGGGGACCGCGTCAACGTCGACGTTTCGGCCCTCCAAGAGCGCCGCGACGTCCTTCACGCCCGCGAGTAGTTCGTCGTCCCCACTGGGGAACTGATCGGCAGTGATCTCAGCGACGACGTGGGGGTTCCGCTCGGCGTACCGGAGCGTCGTCTCCGTCCGATCGAAGTACGCGTCGGTCGCTCGGCCGTCGATAATGGCTTCCGGACCAACGATGTCGAACTCCATACTCACTGTTCGATGGGCGCGCTGAAAAGTTCACTCGTTCAGCCGCGCATTCCGAAGGCGATTACTCTTCAACCGGGTGCAGAGCCCCGGATCCGTCCTCACGACGAGCGCGGCCTGATGTTGCTCACGTCGTCGACCGTCGGCCCGTTCACGATCGTCACGCGCGTTCCGGACTGCGTAACGCGGAACGCGTCAGCGAACTGGCCGTCGGGGATCACGTACGTCGCCTCGCCTCGCTGGTCAGCGTTCTGAGCCTCGAGGACGGCCTGATACGCCTGCTGGAACTGCCGTGCGTCGGCCTCACTGTCCCACTCGGTCACCCAGACGTACCCGTACTCGGTGTCGTTGCTGGTCTGGTTTCGGTACGGGAACAGCCGATCGTTCCCCCATCCTGCGGAGGGTTCGGCGGCGTAATTGTAGGTGTCGTACCGGTTGTTGACGTTGCCGAGCGTCCGGGGATTGATTGTCTCCGCACCCGACTGTCGCGCCTGGTACCAGAACATCACGTACATCGACGCCTCGCCCACGGTGTCAGAGCCACCCTCACCCTGCTGCGGGAACGTCTCCCAGCCGTTTCTGGCGCGGTCGCGGTACTCGATCGGAACCGGCGTCTCGTCGGTGCGGTGGATGATCTGCTCGGAAGAGACGGGCGGCGTCTGGAAGGACTCGTCGACGGCACTCCACCCCTCGGACCTGATGAGGCTGTCGACGTAGACGGGGCCGTCCGAGTACGGCTGGAAGATGGTCAGGAAGATGCCGAGATTCATTCCGCCGCCACCGCCGCCACCGCCGCCGGACGCCGCCGGCGTTTCGACGCACTCCCACGCGCCGCCGCAGCGCTCGATGTACTGCTGTTCGACGTAGCTCGCGTCCCCTTCGATCAGCCCGTCGGTTGCGAGTTGGCCGTCCTGGGTCTCCGCGCTGTAGCGTCGATCGGTGAGGTCGTAATGCTGATCCTGGAGTCCGTGGACGAGTTCGTGCACCAGTGTGACGTTGCTGATCGTCGGCGACTCCGGCGTCCCGGTGATGATCTTGATCTCGTCGTCGCTGGGGGAGTAGAAGCCAGCGACGGCGCTGGTCCGGGTACTGCTGATCGCCGCGTTACTGTTCTGGGACTCTCCGGTCACGAAGAGCGCTTCCCACACCTGGTCGTTCCACTGGCTGTAGTCGGTCTCACCGGCTGCGCCACCACCGCCGCCACTCCGATTCCGATACGTCTCCCGGGAGATGACTGAGACGGGCACACGGCGCTCGAACTCGAGTTTGCGGATCACCTCGACGCGAGCCATCGCGCGTCCGACGTACGTTCGCATCTCTTCGTCGGACAGTCCGTCGGACTGGTCGACGGAGACCGGCTCATTGTACCAGTAGCCGTCTTCCCAGCCGAGGACGTCCGATTCGGGATCGGAGAAGTTCGCCGGTGGCGACGCGACGGTCTCGCCGCCGCTCGTGACAGGGCCGGAGTCCTGCACCGGAGCGCTGCAGCCCGCGAGGGCGAGGAGTGCAGCGACGGCCACCACCGCGAGGCCGTATCTTACATTCATTACCACTTCAAAGTCCCACGCGGGGAAGTACCTTTTTGCCTCCGGATCGACCACCCGGGACTCGGACACACAGTCCCCCGATTCTCGGGTCCTCAGAGTCCCGAGATACGTGTCGTCACTATCCCGACTCCCGAATCGACGGAACCCATTTTGCTCTGTACGAGCGACAATTGCATATGCTCACGTTCGATCCTGCACGCACTGCGGTCGTCGTCGTCGATATGCAGAACGGGTTCTGCCACCCGGACGGGAGCCTCTACGCTCCCGGCAGCGAAACAGTTGTCGACGCCGTCGCCGACCTCGTCGCCGACGCTCGCGATGCCGGCACACAGATCATCTTCACTCGCGACGTCCACCCGCCGGAGCAGTTCGACGATACGCACTACTACGACGAGTTCGATCAGTGGGGCGAACACGTCCTCGAAGGCTCCTGGGATGCCGAGATCGTTGACGCCCTCGAGGCCAGAGACAAGGATCACGTCGTCGAGAAGCACACCTACGATGCGTTCCACCAGACCGAACTCGACGGCTGGCTGACCGCCCGCGGCATCGACGACCTGCTCATCTGCGGGACGCTCGCGAACGTCTGCGTCCTCCACACTGCCGGCAGTGCCGGGCTCCGGGACTACCGTCCGGTACTCGTCGAAGATTCGATCGGCGCGATCGAGAACGCTCACCGGGAGTACGCCCTCGACCACGCCGACTGGCTGTTCGGCGAGGTGGCCACGCGCGAGGACGTCGCTTTCGAGGGGTGACGTTCAGCCGAGACGGATCGGATCGTCGCTGTCGCGGACCGTCACCCGGACCTGCTCGCCGACTGAACACTCCCAGTCGGGACAGACGAGTTTCGCACCGAACGACGGGTCGATGCCAACGAACAGCGAGAGCCCAGTGATCCGATCACCGTTCGCGAGGACGTCGACGTCACGCCAGGTGACCGTCCGGTTCGTGCGGGCTCCGATCGGCTGATCGAGAAACGACACGGTCTCGTCGGCGCGCTCGCGGCCCACGGAACCGAGCGCGCCACCGGCCGCGTAGTGAGCAAAGCCGCCATCGAGGGCGACTCGTCGGGCCGATCCCGCCGTCTTAGCCGGCTCATCGGTACCGACCGTCGCTCCCACGCCGGCGAACCGCTCGCCGGTTGCGGGGTGTTCCGGAGCGTCCAACAGCGCGTACGTCTCACCGACCTCGATCACGGTTCCGGTACCGTCCCACGGCAGCGGCTCGACATCGACCCCGACATCGACCGGTAGCGACCCCCCGGCCCGGTGGAGGTGCTGCGACGGCCGCCGAAACCCGACGTGGACGTGGTTCTCGACCCACGGCGCGAAGAAACCCGAGCGGACCATCGACCCGAGTGAGTCGCCGACGGAGATCCAGTCGCCCGAGGTCACAGTCGGCCGAACGTGTAGCACTCGGGCCACGAGGCCCTGGCCCGGCGATTCGACGTCGATACCGCTCGCCCCGAGGTCGACGTCGACGAGGATCAAGTGTTCCTCGTCGTCCGCGTACGATTTCGACGGGGCGCGGACGGTCCGGGTTTCGACGACCTCGCCGGCGATGGGCGAGCAGCCGACGTTCGTGGCCGGATACAGGTCGATCGCACAGCCCGCGTCGTGTGCTGGATACGGCGAATTGTACAGCGAGAACCGCCGGTACTCGCGAAGCGTCGACTCAGGGAGCTGGACTCGACTCACCCTACCTCGTTCGTTCGTGCTCGTGGCCGTCACGCCATCTCACCGCGCATACGCTATCGCTGGACGGCCGGCGCTTAGGTCCGTCGGCCTGGACGTTCGGATCGAACCGCTGGGCTTAGGTCCGCCGCGGGCGACGTCTGCGTATGTCGACACTTCTCCACGACGCGCGACTCGCTGACGGGCGGGTCCGCGACGTCCGGATCGCTTCCGGTCGGATCGCCAGGGTGGCCGAATCGGTCGACGCCGAGTCGCACGACCGCATCATCGATGCCGACGAACGGCTCCTGCTGCCCGGCGCGATCGACGCGCACGTTCACTTTCGCGAACCCGGACACGGCGAGAAGGAGACTTGGACAACTGGCTCGCAGAGCGCCGTTGCCGGGGGCGTAACGACGGTGGTCGACCAGCCGAACACGACACCCCCGACGGTGACTGGCGAGGCGTTCGACGAGAAGGCCTCGTTGGCGGCCGCGTCGTCCGTCGACTACGGCATCAACGGTGGGGTCACCCCCGACTGGGACCCTGCATCGCTGTTCGACCGACCGATGTTCGCGCTCGGCGAGGTCTTCCTCGCCGACTCGACCGGCGATATGGGGATCGACGCGTCGCTCTTCGCCGACGCAGTGGCGCGTGCCGCCGAAGACGACGTCGTCGTCACCGTCCACGCTGAGGACGCCGAGTTGTTCGACGAGTCGGCCCGCGAGCGCGACGCCGGCGGTACCGGCCGCGACGCCGACGCCGACGTCTGGAGCCAGTACCGCGCTGCCGAGGCCGAAGCGGCGGCGGTCGAGCGCGCAGTTGACGTCGGTGCGGACGCCGGTGCGGACATCCACGTCGCGCACACGAGCACGCCTGAGGGCGTCGACGCCGCGGTCGCGGGCGATGCGACTTGCGAAGCGACGCCCCACCACCTGCTCCTGTCTCGCGCGGACGCGACCGAACTGGGGACGTACGGCCGGATGAACCCCCCACTCCGGAGCGAGGAGCGCCGCTCCGGCCTGTGGCAGCGGCTCGTCGACGGCGACATAGACATCGTCGCAACTGACCACGCGCCGCACACGCGCGAGCAGAAGGAGGCTGGACTCTGGGATGCGCCGAGCGGCGTCCCCGGCGTCGAGACGATGCTTCCGCTGCTCTTGGCTCGCGCTGGCGAGGGGGAACTCTCCTACGAGCGCGTCCGCGACGTCACCGCTGCGAACGTCGCGTCGATCTTCGGCCTCCCGCGGAAAGGCCGAATTCAGGAAGGATACGACGCCGATCTCGTGTTAGTGGATCCTGACGAAATCCGCGAAATCCACGGCGACAATCTGCACTCGAAGTGCGGGTGGACGCCGTTCGAGGGGCGAGACGGCGTCTTCCCGGATCTGACGCTCCGGGGCGGTGAAGTCGTCTACGACGGCGAGGCCGTCGTCGGCGACTCGAACGGCGGGAACGTGCGGGCGTGACACGCTGGTATCGCGCCGAGATCGACCCCTCAGACTTCCACTGCAGATCCGTTCTATGGGCACAACAGGGGCGAACAGCCGGCACCTGCACTGGTGGGCCTCCCGCGTCGATGTGCCGGACAACCGCAATCCGACGCGGGACTCGCGTCAGGTCACGGCGGCCCTGGTCCCGTCTTCGGATATAAACTCTCACCCCGCTCAGAGCTGCCTGTCCTCCAGCACCGGGAACGTCGCTCTCGCGTCCCGAACTGCGTCGAGATCGATCTCAGCCCGGGCAGTTCCGGGAGCCCGCCCGGCGTTAGCCCGCTCGACGCCCCAGGAATCGATTACGACGCTCTCTCCGGCGAGATCAACCCCCTCGATGGACCCGGCGAGATTCGCGGCGACGAGGATCGACTGGCTCTCGATGGCCCGGGTGCGAGCGAAGAGGTGCCAGTGATCGAGTCGCTCCAACGGCCACGCGGACGTGACGAGCAGCATCTCGACGCCCTTGTCGACGAGCGACCGGTAGAGCGCGGGAAAACGGAGGTCGTAGCAGGTCGTCAGCCCGACCGTCCCGAATTCGGTCTCGACGGCGCAGGCATCAGATCCGGGCGTGAGCCGGCGTGCCTCCTCGGACTCGTAGCCGAACAGGTGCATCTTCCGGTAGGTCGCGAGCAGGTCGCCGTCCGGCCCGAAGAACGGGGAGGTGTTGTAGAGGCCATCACCCTCACGTTCGAGCACGCTTCCGCCGTGGAGGTAGATCGACAGGTCGTCGGCGAGCACGCCAAGTCGATCCGTCGTCTCTCCCGGGACCGACTCGGTGGCGTCGTCGTAGCCGTCGAAGGCGAAGTACCCGACCGGCCACAGTTCCGGGAGCACGACCAGTTCCGCCCCCGCGTCGGCAGCGTCCCGGATCCGGGAGACGGCCCGGTCGAGGTTCTCGTTCGGGGCGTTCTTCGCCGGCAGTTGCACGGCCGCGACGTCCATACCGATCTTTCGCGCCGCGACCCAGTAAAATCATCTGCTGGGGATCGGCAACTCCGGGTTGTACGTCCGTGGCCGTGCGCGACCGGTGTCGTCCGGCGAAAGCTATCTACCCTCGGCCGCCGCAGAGGGCGATATGGCAGACCCGTTTGTCGTCGTCGGAGGTGACGCCGCCGGCCTCTCGGCCGCGAGCAAGTGCCGTCGAACCGATCCTGACCGGGACGTCGTCGTCTTCGAGAAGGGTCAGTGGATCTCCTACGCACACTGCGGGACGCCGTACTTCGTCAAAGGCGAGGTCGAGCACCTCGAGAACCTGCTCTCGCTGTCACCCGCCGCGGTGGCGGAACGCGGCATCGACCTGCGCCGGGGGCACGAGGTCGTCGAGGTCGATACCGAATCGCGGACCGTCACCGTCCGAGCGGGCGGCGAGCCGTTCGAACAGCCGTACGGCGACCTCATAATCGCCACGGGTGCTCGCGCGGTCGACGATCCGATCGAGGGCTCGTCGCTCGACCGAGTCTTCACGCTTCACGGCCTCGACGACGCGGCGGCGATTCGAGCGTACCTCACCCCGCCCGACGAGTTCGCTGTCGCCGACCTCGGTGGCGACGACGCAGTCGCGACAGACGTGGCCGAGCGATACGGGGCGATGACACCGCCGGAGACGGTCGCAATCGTCGGCGCGGGTTACGTCGGCGTCGAGATGGCCGAGGCGTTCGACGCCTGGGACGTGGACGTACACCTCTTCCAGCGCTCCGCACGCCCCGTTCCGGGCTTTGGCGACGCCGTCGGCGACGCGGTCATAGAGGTACTCCGCGACGCGGACGTTACAACCCACTTCGGCGAGGAGGTCGTCCGCCTTCGCGGCGACGGCGGGACCGTGGACGCGGTGGTCTGTGACACCGGCTCGGAGCTCGACGTCGACGCCGCACTCGTCGGGATCGGAATCCGTCCGAACGCCGAACTCGCCGCCGATACGCCGATCAACCTCGGGGCCTCGGGCGCAGTCGCCACCGACGCCTACGGCCGCACCTCCGTCGGCGACGTGTACGCCGCTGGCGACGTCGCGGAGATGCCACATACCGTCACAGGCGAGGCGACCTGGGATCCTCTCGGACTCCCGGCGAACCGCGCCGGCCGGGCCATCGGCGCGACGGTCGGCGGGAAGCCAACCCCCGTCGGGAGCGTCGCCGAAACGGCGATGGTCAAAGCGTTCGACCTCGAGTGCGGTCGGACCGGGATTCTGGATCATCAGCGTGCCCGGGAGGCCGGCTTCGATCCGGTCGCTAAAACGATCACCGCCGGATCCCGGTCGGGCTACTATCCCGGCGCGGCCGAGACGACAGTCACCCTCGTCGCCGACCGCGACACGGGTCAGCTTCTCGGTGGCAGCATCGCCGGGACCGACCGGGCGGCCGTCCGGATCGACACCGTCGCGACGGCGCTGGGCGGCGAACTGACCGTGGGCGAACTCGAACGGCAGGACCTCGGCTACGCGCCGCCGTTCAGTCCGGTCTGGGACCCCGTACTCGTCGCCGCGAAGGTACTCAACGGGTCGCTGCCCTGAGTCTCCGTGGATTCGAATCCCGCCGGGTAGAATGCCTGCCGCTCGCGGTCGTGCTTGCGACTGGAGAACGGGCCGGACGCGATTTGAACGCGCGACCGTCTGGTTAAAAGCCAGACGCTCTGCCGAACTGAGCTACCGGCCCTCAATCAGGAATAACTGGCGGCCGGGCATAAGGGTTTGCTCTTCGAGTGTGTCGATCTGCCCCCGGAGAACGAGAAGAACAGGTATTCATTCTTCCGCCGACGAACCTGGTCACAGTGTTCGGCGAAAACGATCCGGGAGAGTACGCTGCAGACACCGATGCGGCGGATTCCCGCACCCCGAGAGACGACGACTCGACGACCCCGCCGACGATTCTCGTTCGTGGCGACGACGCGCTCGCGGCGGTCGTCCGCGACGCGCTCGCCGATTGGTCCCGGGTCGTCGACGTCGCCGTGGCCGACGCCCCACCGACCTCGCGCCCGCGGGTCGAATGCATCGTCTCCCGACGTCACTCTCCGTCCGGCAGCCCCGCCACCAACGGGGCTGGCGCTGAGTCGATCGGTGGCGACAGCGACACGGGTGCTTCTCCGACCGGCCGGCTGCCCCCGACCGTGCTCTATCCGGAGCGCCCCGACGACGACCTGGCACGTCTGGCTGCGGGCGACGCGACCGTTCGATACGTTCCGCAGTCGATCGACACCGATGACCGCGCCCTCCTCGCCGACGTAATCGAGGCGTGTCTCCCCGCTGAATCCGCCGTCGACAATCCTCACGCGGCCGATCGCGACTTGCTCGCGGCCGCCGTTGCACTCACCGGGGTGGGTGGCTGGGAGTTCGACCCCGACACAGAGACGCTCACGTGGACGGCGGAGACTTACCGGATGCACGGCGTCGACCGCTCGCTCGAACCGACACTCGAACGGGCGATTGAGTGCTATCACCCCGAGGACCGTGCAGCGATCCGGGCCGACATCGACACGGCACTCGACGGGGAGCGGTTCGATTCGACGTACCGACTCGTCCGCGCTGACGGCGAGACGCGGCAGGTTCGTTCGCAGGGACGCCCGGTCGTCGTCGCCGGCGAGGTCGTCGGCGTCCGCGGCGCGCTCCAGATCGTCACCGACCACGACCGACCCAGAGACGCCGCTCGGAGATTCAAACGGGCAGTCGAGGCCGCTGGACACGCGATCTTCATCACCGATCGGAGCGGCACGATCGGATACGTCAACCCGGCGTTCGAAGACGTGACCGGATACGCCCCCGAGGAGGCGATTGGGGCGGATCCCTCACTGCTCAAATCGGGCGAAATGAGCCAGGAGTACTACGCGGACCTCTGGAACACGATTACGTCCGGCGAGGTGTGGTCCGATCCCATCGTGAACCAGCGCAAATCCGGCGAGCACTACCACGCCTCCGAGACGATCGCCCCGATCACGGCCGAGAACGGATCCCTCGAGGGGTTCGTCGCCATCCAGACCGACATCACCGAGCGGGTGCACACCCGCGAACGCCTGAAGCCCTTCAGAGAGATCGCCAACCGTCTCGACGATCCGATTATGCTGCAGGACTGCGACGGCACCTTCGAGGTCGTCAACGACGCCGTCGTCGAGTACGCCGACGTCCCACGCTCGGAGCTCATCGGTGCCGACGAGTCCGCGTTTATGAATCCCTCGAGCGCGCGAAAGGTGACCGAACACAAGCGCGCTGTCCTCGAATCCGAGCGCTCGATCGATTACGAGATCTCCCCCACGTTCCCGACGAAGGGCCAGCGGTCGTTCGTCACCACGCGCTACCCCCACTACGGTGAGAACGGAACGATCAACGGCACGGTCGCCATATGTCGTGACATCACCGATCGGGCGGAGCGCGAACACCAACTGCGGGTGCTCGATCGGGTCCTGCGACACGACCTCTACAACAAGATGAACCTCATCCTGGGGCACGCAGAACTCCTCGAAAATCGCAGTAGCGGCGATGCCCGTCGCTCGGCGGAACAGATCCGTGCGGCCGGCGCTGACCTCGTCGAACTCGCCGACAAGGAGCGTCGCATCGTCGACCTCCTCACGGACGAACCGGTACACAAGCGCCACTCCCTGCGGTCGGTGCTGGACGATGTCGTCGATGCTCTCGACGCGGACTACCCCGACCGGACGGTCACCGTCGAGTGCCAGAAGCCGTTCATTGTCAGCGCCGTCCCGGAGATCCGTGACGCGATCACGGAACTTGTCGAGAACGCCTTCGTCCACGCTGGCGACGATGCCGACGTGACAGTCCACGTCGGCCGCGAGGACGATCGGATGGTCGTGACCGTCTCCGATACCGGTCCCGGCATCCCCGAGATGGAACAGCAGGCGGCACAGGGTCCCGGTGACATCACGCCGCTGTTTCACGGATCGGGACTGGGGCTCCAGTTCGTCTACTACGTGGCGAAGCGATCCGACGGGTCGCTCCGCTTCGGATCAACCGATAGCGATGGTGCTGTCGTCTCGCTGTCCCTGCCGACACCCGATCCGGCAGACGGCACGGCCTAACGCTGGACCGCTGGAGCCCGCCTCACTCCGGCGTGACAGTCTCCTCGTCGAAGTACGTCTGCAGGGCCTCCGAGACCATATCACCGGGATTTCTGTTCTCGATCGAGGCCCGGCGTCGAAGTTCGCGGTAGACGTCGTTCGGCAGCGAGAGTTCGAGTCGTCCCAGATCGATGCCGCGGGCGGCGAGCGCCTCTGCGGCGGTGGTGTCACCGTCGACCTCGCTGGCGATCCGCCGAACCTGTCGTACGGTGAGGTCGGCGTCGACGACTGCCCACGCCAGATCGAAGCGGTCAATCCCCGAGACGCGCGCGATGTGCTTCGCGGCGGTCGGTGCGATGTCGCCGCGGGCGACGTGCCGGCGGATCGCCTGCGGGAGGTCGTGAACGCGGGCCCACTTGCGAACGAACGACACCGACACGTCGCCGCCAGCGCGCTTGACCGCCTGCTTGTACGAGCCGACCCCTCTGACGAGTGCGGCACAGGCCGCGGCTCCCCGGAGCATATAAACGTTGTCAGCGGCACCGACGGTGTTCTGTGAGAATGCAAGCACCGTCTCGGCCGCCTCGGCGACGCTTTCGGGGTCGTCAGGATTGAATCCGACGGCTTCTTTCGCCCGTTCACCGGTGACGGCGGGGTCGGCGCGGACGACCGGCCGGCCGACCGGCTCTTCTCGATCGGCGGGCAGGCGTCGGTCTGCGTCAGCGTCCTCGGGCATCGTCGGATTTACGTAGCGAGCCCGGAAGTAAAAGACTCTCTCCGTTGAGTGGGCGGGCCGAGAATCATCGGCTCGATGGCCGACGTGCTTCGGGGGGTCGACCGCCCGCCTCGGATGTCACTGTCGTTACTCGTCGCGCCCGTCAGAGAGATGTTCCCAGATTTCGGTGCAGCCGGCACCGTCCGACAGCTCGTCGAGGTGACTGGTTTCGACGTCCTCGTCGGCGCTGTCTTCGGCGTCGGTACTCGCTTCGCTCTCGCTCGCGTCGTCTTCGAATTCCATCTTTTGATTCATTAGCGACTGCTCGCATCGCGGGCCGGCTCGCTGTCGTTCGCATCGGCATCGGCGTCATTCTGTGCTGTCGCGTAGAGTTCCGGGGCGACGTCGGCCGGGGCGTGTTGGCGGGCCCCCGCTGTAGTAGTTCGATCAGCAATCGGGACAGGGTCGGTCATCAACCGCCGCTACGGAGCCAACCCGCATAAGGGCCGCTTCAGGCGTAAATCGGACCACTGCTCCCCGATACCAGAAATCCCTTCCGGCATCTCCGACGTACGTTATGGGCAATAACCGATGGACTGCAATCAGATATCCCGGAATCTCGGTGTCAGCGAACGCGTCGCAGTTTGTGACCGCCGTCAGAGACGGAACCGTGGGGCCCGTAGTGGGCGTATGACCGTTCGACTTCGGATCCTCGACGACGGGGCGTGGCTCTCTGTTAACGACACCCGTCGGGTGAGCGTGAGCGAACTCTGGCGGCTTCACAGCCGGGAATTCTGCGACTGCGACCTGGCAGACCTCGTGGTCGAGAACTTCCAGGCGGTGGGTGTCGACGGGGCGACCGTCGAGGTTCGCGTCTACGGACAGTGCATCGCCTGCGGCACGAAATCGACCACGGAATGGATCCCTGTGGGCCGGATCATAGACGACGAATTCACCGATCTGGAGCGTGAGAGTGTTCTCAACGCCCAGTCCGGGGAGTGATCGTGAGGAAGAAGCAACAATCACCGGGAGGCGGGAGCAGCGGGAAGGGTTGACGACACGCGTCCCTCTTTGAAGGTGGGGGTCTTGTAGACGACAACGATGCCAACGGACGTCGAGAACTGGAAATCCGAGGTCTACGGGAACGAAATACGCGAACACCTCTTCCAATTCGCCGAGGAGGGCTTCGAGACCATCCCTGACGACGAGCGGGACGCGTGGTTCGAGCGCTTCAAGTGGTGGGGGCTGTACCACCAGCGGAACGGTCAGGAAGGCTACTTTATGATGCGGATCGGGACACCGAACGGAGTTCTCGAACCGGGACAACTGCGCGTCGTCGGGGAAATCGCCGACGAGTACGCCCGCGGTCCAGGTACGAACCCGATCTTCGGCGAGTCCTACGCCGACTTCACGACGCGGCAGTCGATCCAACTGCACTGGATCCAACTCTCGGACGTCCCTGACGTCTTTGAGAAACTGGAAGCCAACGGTCTCTCGACCCAGCAGGCGTGTGGCGACTCCTGGCGGAACATCGTCGGGAATCCTGTCGCCGGTAAGGACGGACAGGAGGTCATCGACGCCTGGCCAGTCATTCGCGACCTCAACGAGACGTTCAAGGGCAACGACGACCACTCGAATCTCCCGCGAAAGTGGAAAGTCTCCGTCACGGGATCGGCCGACGGCTCCGGGCAGGGCGACATCAACGACCTCGCCTTCGAGCCGGCGTACAAGGAAATCGACGGCGAGGACGAAGTCGGCTTCAACGTCCGTGTCGGCGGCGGCCTCGCACGGAACGAACCTCGCCTCGCCCGCGACATTGACGTCTGGGTCTCCCCGGATCGGGTCTCTGACGTCGCCGGCGGCCTCTCGGCGCTCTTCCGGGACAACGGCGACCGCGAGGACCGCTACAACGCGCGGATCAAGTTCCTCGTCGACGAGTGGGGTGCCGAGCAGGTCCGCGAGACGCTCCAGGAGGAGTACGTCGACTTCGACCTCTACACCGCCGGTCGCGACGTTCGTGAGGAGTACACCTACAACACCGGCGAGGGCGAGCGAAACGACCTCATCGGCGTCCACGGGCAGAAGGACGGGACGAACTTCGTTGGCCTGAACGTCCTCGTAGGGCGGATGGGTGCCGACGACGTACTGGAACTGGCCGACCTCGCCGAGGAGTACGGCTCCGGTGAGGTCCGACTCTCCCAGCGCCAGAACGTCATCGTCACCGACGTCCCCGACGCCGAACTCGACGACTTCCTCGCGGAGGATCTGCTCGAACACTACTCGCCGGATCCGTCGCCGTTTATGCGCGGTTCGATCGCCTGTACGGGCACGGAGTTCTGTTCGCTCTCGATTGTCGAGACGAAGAACCGGCAAGTGCGGTTCGCGCGCTGGCTGAAACAGCACGTCGACCTCCCCGAAGGCGTCGACGAGTTCCACATTCACCTGTCGGGCTGCACCGCCTCCTGTGCGCAGCCGCAGATTGCCGACGTGAGTCTCCGCGGAATGAAGACTCGCAAGAACGGCGAGGCGGTCGAGGCGCTCGACGTCGGTCTCGGCGGCGGTCTCGGCGACGAGCCGCAGTTCGCCCGCTGGGTCACTCAGCGCGTCCCTGTCGACGAGGTGCCGGGTGCGATCGCGAACCTGATCGAGTCGTTCGCCGCAGAGCGTGCGGCGGGCGAGTCCTTCCGCGCGTTCATCGACCGCCACGACGACGAGGAACTCGACGCGTTCGTCGAACCCGAAGAGACGGACTACGAAGACCCGATGATGCACAACACGAAGATGACGTGGTACCCGTACGCCGAGGACGACGGGCTGGACGCCAGCCCGCCGACGCCGGCCGACGACTGAGTAACACTCACTCGGCGAACCCCCCGCACTCGACGTTTAGAGCGGTACCGACTTGCTGCTCGACTGCATTGCTCCACTATGCCAAACCGCTTGCTCAGAGTCAACGCTTACACGACGCTCGATCTCGTCGACGCCGCCGCCCGCGGCCACGACTTCGAAGACGAAGCCGTCGCGGTGCTGAACGTCACGTCGCCGCGCGAGAACCCAGATCGCGTGCAGTTCCAACTGGAACTCGACAACAGCCAACTTGAGTCGATACCCGCGCACGCAGACGAGGTGACGCTCTCGCCGGAGGAGGCCCGAACGATCGCCGACGCGCTCAACTCCCACGCCGACAAGGTCGAAGCACACCTGGACGGCGCAGACGACGAGTAGCGCGCGCCTTTGAGGAAACCTGACGGTCTCACTGTCGTCTGCCCTCACTATTGACCCGGTCAGCGTCGCGTTCGTCGTACCCCAGGCCGAGGTGGTGTCAGGCTTCGACGAGGAGCACGAGCGCTGCGAGCAGTTCGTCGGTGGCCGCTGCGCCCTCGATGGCCGCCGTCTCCGTGTCGCGATCGGCTGTCGCTGACTCGACGCCTGCGACCGACTCCAGAACCCCCTCGATGGTCTGCTCGCAATGCCCGCAACTCGTTCCCTTGACGGCGATCGCATACGTCATCGTCTCGACTCTGGCACTGCTCTCCTATGACGATTTTCGTTTCCAAGATGTGGCTCCGGCTCCCTGTTCGATTTGGAAACGAAAGCGCTTCGGGAAACTAACTTAGGTGGACGAGATCATACACAGATATGGCTTCGCTCGACGAGACGGACGTCCGGATCCTCGAACTTCTGGTCGAAAACGGCCGCCGTCCGTACAGTGACATCGCAGCGCGCGTCGACCTCTCGCCGCCGGCAGTCTCCGACCGGGTCGAGCGCCTGCGCGAATCGGGCGTCATCCGTCGATTCACCGTCGATGTCGACCGCTCGCAACTTCGGGCGGGTGTGCCGGTGCTCGTGACGCTCGACGTCCCGTCCGACGCGGTCGACGAGGTCCGCGAGAACGTGATCGCGGCCGAACCGACTGAGCACGTTTTCGTCACCGCCGAGGGTGACGTCGTGTTCCACGCGCGACTGCGCGCCGACGCCGTCCGCGAGCAACTCGACGGTCTGGTGGATCTCTCGCGGATCGACGACTACGCGATCACCGTCGTCGGCGACGTCGAGTGGAGTCCCGCCGTCGGCGGCGCGGAGTTCGCCCTTTCGTGTGCGGAGTGCGGCAACACGGTCACGAGCGAGGGGCGTAGCGAGCGGTTCGACGGCGAGCAGTACCACTTTTGTTGTCCGTCGTGTCTGGCGCAGTTCCGCGACCGCTACGAGCAGTTCGAATCCGGCGCGGACTGATCCCCGACTGCACGGGAACCGCGGCTGACTTTCGATTCGAAGTTTCACGCACCGTCTGACCCGAACTATCGAAAGCACAACCTGGGTAAGAGAGGGACCCGTACCTAACACTACGATGAATACCCAGACGATCAACCTCGACGTCAGAGGGATGTCCTGTGCGAACTGTTCCCAGACGGTACAGGGTGCACTCGAGGAACTCGACGGCGTCGACGAGGCATCGGTGAACTTCGCCACCGACGAGGCGACGGTGACGTACGATCCCGAGGTGGTGTCGCTCGGAGCCGTCTACGAGGCGATTTCGGACGCCGGATACGACCCGGTGTCGGAGACGGTCTCTATCGGGATCACCGATATGACCTGCGCCAACTGCGCGCAGACGAACCAGACGGCGCTGGAGTCGACGCCCGGCGTCGTCACGGCGGACGTGAACTTCGCGACCGACGAGGCGCAGGTGGAGTACGCCCCCGGCGAGATCTCGATGGACGACCTGTACGACGCCATCGAGGCTGCCGGCTACGCGCCGGTCCGTGAGTCCGGTGAGGACGCGTCGGACGACGCCGGCGATGACGCTCGTGACACCGCGCGAAACACCGAGATACGCCGACAGAAGCGCCTGACGCTGTTCGGGGCTGTACTCTCGCTCCCGCTCGTCGGGATGCTCGCTGCGCACCTCTTCGCTCCCGGCCTGGTCCCCGAGACCGTCCCCGGCACGGGCCTCTCCTTCGGATGGGTCGCGTTCGCGCTGTCGACGCCCGTCCAGGTCGTCCTCGGCCGCGAGTTCTACGAGAACAGTTACACGGCCCTCGTCCGGAACCGCACGGCCAATATGGACGTGTTGATCGCGCTCGGATCGTCGACAGCCTACGCTTACTCGGTGATTGCACTCGTCGGGATCCTCCCGAACGCGGGGCTGTACTTCGACACGGCCGCGCTGATCCTCGTTTTCATCACGCTCGGGAACTATCTTGAGGCGCGCTCGAAAGGCCAGGCCTCAGAGGCGCTCCGCTCACTGCTCGAGATGGAGGCCGATACGGCTACACTCGTCGATGCGGCCGGCGAGGAACGCGAAGTCTCCCTCGACACGGTCGAAGTCGGCGACCGGATGAAGGTCCGACCGGGAGAGAAGATCCCAACCGACGGCGTCGTCGTCGGCGGCGAGAGCGCGGTCGACGAGTCGATGGTGACCGGCGAGTCCGTTCCCGTCTCGAAGGAACCGGGCGACGAGGTCGTCGGCTCTACGGTGAACCAGAACGGCGTGCTCGTGGTCGAGGCGGCAAAAGTCGGCGCCGACACCGCGATCCAGCAGATCGTCCAGACGGTCAAGGAGGCCCAGTCGCGACAGCCCGAGATCCAGAACGTCGCCGACCGGATCTCGGCGTACTTCGTGCCCACGGTCATCGTGAACGCACTCTTCTGGGCTGCCGTCTGGGCGCTGTTTCCTGAAGCGCTCGCGGGCTTCGTCGAAGCGCTCCCGCTGTGGGGCGTCGTGGCCGCCGGGCCGGCGGTCGCCGGCGGCACCGTCTCCACGCTCGAGTTCTCCGTGCTGGTCTTCGCCTCTGCGGTCTTGATCGCCTGTCCCTGTGCGCTCGGCCTGGCCACGCCGGCCGCGACGATGGTCGGGACTTCGATCGGGGCACAGCACGGCGTCCTATTCGAGGGCGGCGACATCCTCGAACGCGTCCGCGACGTCGACACCGTCGTCTTCGACAAGACGGGGACGTTGACCAAGGGAGAGATGTCGCTGACGGACGTGGTCGCGCTCGATGCAGCGCCCGACGGCGGCCAGCTGCGCGACTCCGAGGCGGGCGATGAGGAGGCCGCCGACGCGGAGGCGAACGACACGGAGACGGAACTCCTCCGGCTCGCCGCGGCCGCTGAACAGCACAGCGAACACCCGCTGGCCCGTGCTATCGTGGCCGGAGCCGAAGCACGGGATCTTGAGGTCCCCGAGGCGACGGACTTCGAGAACGCACCCGGGCGGGGCGTTCGCGCCAGGGTGGCAGGGGCAGCACCACGCGCTGGGGAACGCCCGAACGATGGCAGCGAGGCGTCGCGAGGCAGCGCGACCGTCCTTGTCGGCAACCGTCGGCTGCTCGAAGACGCCGGCATCGATCCGAGTCCAGCCGAGGACGCGATGCAGCGACTCGAATCCGAGGGCAAGACCGCGATGCTCGTCGGGCGGCTCCCGGACCCTGCGGCGAGCGCCGATGCGGACGCGACGGGCGAACTCCTGGGCGTCGTCGCGGACGCCGACACGGTCAAAGAGCGCGCGGCTGAGGCCGTAGCGGCCCTCCACGAGCGCGGCGTCGACGTGCACATGATCACCGGCGACAACGAACGGACCGCCCGTGCCGTCGCTTCCGATCTCGGGATCGACCCCGACAACGTCCGCGCGGAGGTCCTCCCCGAAGCGAAGGCTGACGCGGTCGAATCGATCCAAGACGGTGGGAAGCGCGCGATGATGGTCGGCGACGGCGTCAACGACGCGCCGGCGCTGGCGGCCGCGTTCGTCGGCACGGCGATCGGCTCCGGCACCGACGTTGCAATCGAGGCTGCAGACGTGACGTTGATGCGAGACGAACCGACCGACGTGGTGAAAGCCATCCGCATCTCCGAGGGGACGCTCTCGAAGATCAAGCAGAACCTCTTCTGGGCGCTCGGCTACAACACCGCGATGATTCCGCTTGCCTCGATCGGACTGCTCCAGCCCATCCTCGCGGCGGGTGCGATGGCCCTGTCGTCGGTCTCGGTGTTGAGTAACAGCCTGCTCTTCCGCCGGTACACGCCCGATCACGACTATCGACTGCTCGCCTTCCTCCGCGGCCGGAACTGAGCGGGCTCATCTCAGATTCCGATTCGGTCGGCCGATTCTCCTGCACAACCGAACGGATTTGCCCACTGAGTCCGAACCCAACGTCGATGACAAAAGTTGACGTCTCCCTCCCTGCGGAGGCGCAATCGAACGTCGATGCGTTCATCGACGAGGTCGACGACCGACTCGCGTCAGACGAGGACACCTGCCGGATCGTCACTGAAACGCTCGTTGACCTCCACGGGGACCGCGAGGCGTACGAGCGCTGGCAGGCCGGTGAGGAACTCTCGCCCGCTGAACGGGTCCGAGTACAGGGCTATGACCCCTGCAACGCGACGCTGGAATCGGAGTACTACGCGGAAAAGGACGACGAGCGATTCCCCGAATCGAAGTATCTCCAGTGGCTCTGGCGGCAGTTCGACGCCACGCCGATGGCCGACAACGTCGGGTTCGCGCTCCAGTTCCGACAGATGCTCGCGAAACACCTCTTCGCGGACTGTGGTGACGGCTGCCGGTTCTTCAAGGGGATCACGTTCACTTACGGCCACAACATCTCCGTCGGCGACAACGTCGTGATCCACGACGACGTCCACCTCGACGACCGCGGCAAACTCACGATCGGCGACCGCGCGTCGGTCTCTGACGACGCCCACCTCTACAGTCACGACCACGACGTCGTCGACCAGACCGAGGTCGCGAACTACCACACGATCGTCGGCGACGACGCCCGCGTCACGTACGATGCGATGGTCCGCGCCGGTTGTCGTGTCGGCGAGAACGCCATCGTCGGCGCGCGCTCCGTTGTCCAGGGTGACGTCCCGGACCATCACATCGCTGCGGGGACCCCCGCGAAGAGCCTGAAAGTCAAGGACGGGTGGGAATCCGTTGCCGATCCCATCGAGGAGCGGCTCACCACCCGCCGGGAGGAGCGCCAGATCGAGTACGACCTCCCTGCGGACGTCGACGACTTCGACGAGTTCGGACGGGGGTTGACGCCGCCGGACCGATCGTAATCTCCCGGTTGTTGTGCACCTCAGGCGCGTCCACTATCGCTCTCGGCAAGCGTCTCGCTTCTCTGCGAGTCTCGGCTCTCGGCGGTGTCGGATCGGGGGAGACGCACCACGAAGGTCGATCCGGTGGGTTCGGCGTCCTCGATTCGGATGCTCCCACCGTAGCCCTCGATCAGCGTCTGCACGAGCGAGAGGCCACCTCGGTCGCTGTCGTCATCCGACGGCTCGAAGAGCGTCTCTCTCTTCGCTTCGGGTATTCCCGGTCCGTTGTCGCTGACTCGCAACACGACGTCGTTCGGTTGTCGTTCGACGATGACCTCGATCTTGGGGTCGTCGGCGTCGTTGTGTTCGGCAGCGTTATGAGGAGGTTATCGACGACCGACCGGAGGCCGGCATTGGCTGTGACCGGCGCTCGGTCCGGTAGTTCTGTGATGACCGAGACGTTGAACGCGTTCTCCACCTGTGTGGCCATCTCTGTGACCACGGTGATCAGATCGACCGTGTCGAAGTCGGGTTCGCCGATCAGGGTGTTCGTGATCGCGCGCGTCGTCTCGATCCGCGTGAGCGCCTCGTCCGACTTCTCGACGATGACCTGCGGTGCGTCCCGGTGATCTGCGTCCATCGTTCTCCCCTCGATGAGTCCGGCGTGCCCACGGATCACGGTCAGATCGTTGCGGAGATCGTGCCGAATAAGGCCGTTGACAAACGCTAGAGCGTCAGTGACGGTCTGCGCCCGACGGGCGTCCATCCGCGCTCGAACGTTGTAGTATCCGGCCACAGCCCCGGCCAGCGCACCTGCTTCGGCCGCGATTAACAGCGGGAAGACCGGCTCGGCAAGCGTCCGCCCCTCGACGAGTTGGATCAGGAGGGTCGATCCGATCACTGCGACGAACAGTGCGCTCCCGCCGAGACACCAGCCGAGAACCCGTCGGTGATCCCGTCCGGAAAAGCCGGTCTCGGCGAGCCAGTACCCGAAGTAGGCGAGTCCGAGTGCCGGAACTCCATCGAGAACGAGGGCAAGGAGCGAGCCGCTCACAGTGCCGATGGTTGTCATCTCCCGGCTGTGATGTACGAGCGCTGCAACGAACAGCGCTCCACCGACCCCAGTGATGAGCCACGGGTGCGGATGCCGGATACTTCGGCTCATACTTGAGATATGTCCCCTCGAAATGAGTACTTTGGTATTACAACCACCGTACTGGATCTCTCAGTCGAGTACAGTTCCGGGGTATAATAGGATTTGCGCTGTCGGGAGTCCCACAGGCGGACGGTGTGAGCGAGTGGGGCGTGGGGCGGCGAACGATTGAAGAGCGTGCGCCGGCCGGGAATTGAACCGAGCCGAGACGGTCCTGCTCGCTTCGCTACGCGGGCTACGACTCGTCGGGGTCAATTCTCTCTGTGACGATTTCGCTGCTCACTTCGTTCGCAGCAGAAATGCGCCGGCCGGGAATTGAACCCGGGCTAGTGGCTTGGGAAGCCACTGTCCTAC
>NZ_JBDGQZ010000031.1:92783-103525 GCF_042218505.1 Halobellus sp. | reverse complement strand
CGACGACGTCGCGACCCTGTTCGACGCCGATAATCCCAAGCTCCGGAACAACGCAGTCGGACTAATCGGCGACGTGGCGATCGTTCACACCAACGTGATCGTGCAGTCACAACCGAATACGAGGCGACGAAATGAGCCACATCATAGATCCGTCGGATAGCAATTTGACGAATACGGAGAGTTGATCCATAACAGATAACTCGGCCGATTGGAGGGCAGGCAAATGGATGATCCCGGGGAGGCAACCGACTCTCGAGGAGGGACCACGGTCCTCACCGAACCGCCGGCGGAGTTGTCGAATGAACGCCAACAGATCGACTATCGCCAGCGGCGAGAACAGTGCTTGGAGTGGCTGATCACGTTCGGAGAAGATCCACAGAAGGTCGATGGGTACGTGCAAACAAGTATAAAACGCGTGCCCGCCGGATGGAATAGTTTTATTGGTGGCGACTGCCGGCAGACGCTTACCGTCCTGTCCGGCACGAAATATATGCCACCTTGCGGTACTTCCGATCAGAAGCTTCGATTCAGATACTCCGTCTCCCACTCCCCGTCGTCAGTCGATTGCTCCCACTCGCTGCGTTTCACTTCGAGATACGACTGATGAAGCGGTTCACCAAGCGCCGCTGCGAGTGCTGCGTCGGCTTCGAGCGCGTCCAGCGCTGCATCCAGTGAATCAGGGAGCCGCTCGATCCCCAGTGCGGAGCGGTCGTCGTCCTCAACCGTATCGGGGTCCCGGTTCAACGGCTCGCCCGGGTCGAGTTCGCGTTCGATGCCGTCGAATCCTGCGGCGAGGAGTCCGAGTTGCGCGAGATACGGATTGTTCGTATTATCCGAGGGCTTGAACTCCACGCGCGTCGTCGCCGCGGGATCGTCCGCGTCGGCGGAGGGGATGCGGACCATCGCTTCGCGGTTGTCGTGGCCCCAGCAGGTGTAGGCCGACGCCCACATCCCTGGCTGGAGGCGGTTGTACGACTCGACGGTCGGCGCCGTCAGCGCGACAAGCGCCGGCGCGTGTTCGAGCAGTCCGCCCACGAAGTGCCGGCCCTCCTCGCTCAGGGGGTATCGACTGGTCGCCGCCGAATCGTAGAGGACGTTCTCACCGTCCTGCCAGAGTGAGAGGTGGATGTGACAGCCGTTCCCCGGGAGGTCCGAGAACGGTGTCGGGCGGAACGTGGCCCCGACATCGTGGGCGTCCGCCACAGCCTTCACGGTCTGCTTGAACAGGATCTGGTTGTCGGACGCCGCGACGCCTGCGTCGTGATCGACCACGAGTTCCTGCTGGCCCGGACCGTACTCCGGATAGTACGTCGATAGGCCCATCCCTTGCGCTTTCAGCGCGTCGACCGTCTCTAAGATCAGGTCGTGTGCACGCTGCATTCCATCGGCCGCGAAGCACGTCGTGTCGTCGTACGGGACTGTCTCGCCCTCGTCGCTCTCTCGGGTGTAATAGAACTCGCTCTCGAAGGCGAGATGCGGCACGTATCCGTCGTCCCCGATGTCGTCGAGGTAATCGCGTAGTCGTGCGCGAGGGCCGGCCGCCCAGGGGGAGCCGCCGAGGTCGTGCAGGTCTGCGAGCATCACCGCCGCCCGGTCGGCGTACGGGAGCACCGTGAAGGTCTCCGGATCGGGAACCACGCGGACCTCCCCGGCGGGCCCGTACCGGCCCCCGGACACGAGACGATCCAGGGCGTTGAACGACTGCATCGCCTCGGTCACGTTGGCACCCTCTTCGAGGACTCCACGGAGTTTCTCGCTGTCGACGACGCGACCACGAGGGACGCCGCTGTTGTTGACGAAGACAACTCTGATCAGTTCGACGCCGTTCCTGTTGACGCGCCGGAGCACATCGTCCTGTGCCGTCATACGAAGGAGCTGATGATTCTGTGTCATTAACACCAGGGAGTACCGGCAAGTTGTGTGGACCATCCACGACGAGCGCGACCGGTTCGACGTTCGAGGGTTCGCTCGCTGCGGTGTCACCCGGCGCGTCCGCCCGGTTCGGCGTCCAGAATCTCCCACTCGTGGCCGGGAAGGATCGTTTCGCCACGGGCGAGTACGTCGCAGGCGCTCTCCCACCACTCGATGTCGTTCATCGCCAGGCCACGCCGCACTGGCGCCCACTCGTCTCTGTCGACGTTCTCGAACGTTGGGATTGCGTCCGCGGCAATCACCGTCGTTCCCCGGGCTGTCCGGACGGCAACCGACTGGTGGCCGACTGTATGCCCGGGCGTCGGGAACGCCACGACCCCCTCACAGAGTCGCGTCTCTCCCTCAATGGCTTTGAGGTCGCGCCCGAGCCACGGCGGCGTCCGCTCGAGCGAGGTCGCCTCGTACCTGACGGCGTGTATCGGATACGGATCGATTGCGTACTCGAGTTCCCGTCGCTGCACGTAGAAAGTCGTCTCCGCGTCGAATGGAGACAGATTGTAACAGTGGTCCCAGTCGAGGTGGGTGAAGACGATGCTATCGATGTCGCTGGGAACGTACCCCTCGGAATCGAGCACGGTCTCGAGGGCCTGCTCTCTTGTCCGACTGCACTCGAAGTCCGGGTGTTTATCAGTCATCTCCGCTGGGTCGCCGAAACCGGTATCAACGAGGATTGTTTCATCGGCCTCGATCAGGTACACCGTCGACGGGGCTTCGACGGTCCCTGATGCGCCGGCGATTAGCACGTCGGCGTCCATTGTGAGTGATCCGCAGCACTTCGGAGTGACTCGCGGCGCCATTGTGCCGGATACTTGAACGGCCACAAATAAATTATTGAAGGCCCTACACCCGTTGCTCGCGGCTGCTACCCGGCGACGCGGCACTGATGCTGTTTTGTGCCCTCATTTGTTACTACAAGATGTGCGAGTCGAAACCCTCAAACCCGAGAACGCGGATGAGTCGCCTGCAGTCGCTGCTGTCGGGGCGATTCACGGTGACGAGCCCTGCGGCGTGAGAGCAATCGAGCGGTTCCGCGCACGCGGCCCAACAGACAGAATTCAACGTCCAGTCAAACTGATTATCGCGAACGAACGCGCGCTCGATGCGGGGACGCGCTACGTCGAGGGCGACCTCAATCGGCTGTTTCCCGGCGACCCCGACAGCGGGATTCACGAAGAGCGCCTGGCATACGACCTCAGGCAGGAGGTCGAAGACTGTGTCACGCTCGGATTTCACTCGACGGTCTCCTTCGACGAACCGTTTGGCACGCTCGCCGACCTGACGCCACAAAAAGCGAGAATTATGCGGGCGCTCCCGGTCGACCGCGCGGCCGACTTCTCCGGACTCGTGACGGGACGAAGCGTGAACCTGCCGGGGTTCGTGAACGTCGAAGCCGGGTCCCAGGGTTCCGAGTCAGCGGCCGAGAACGCCTACGAGTGTCTGCTCGCGTCTCTCCGCGCGATGGACGCTCTCCCTGCGGAACCCGATCCAACCCCGACCACCCACTATCAGGTCCGGAAGACAATCGAGAAGACGCCGGGAGAGACCTACCGCATACACGTCGAGAACTTCGATCGAGTGCCTCCGGGGACGGCGTACGCGACGACCGGAACGGGCGAGTCGCTGACGGCGGACTCGGCGTTCTGGCCGGTGCTTCTGTCGGCGGACGGGCATAACGCACTCCTCGGATATGCGGCCAACCGGACGGGCGAAATTGGCACGGTGGCGGCCGATTGATCGGGCGACTGCGAGGGCGACCAGACGTTCCCGCGCTCAGCCTCCTACTCTTCGTTTTCCAGTCTCTACGTCGGTGTCTCTCTCGATGTCGATCCGCGGTGGTGACCGTCCGGGTCGAGCGAAACAGGAACATCCGAGCGTTGAGAGGTCCAGTTGAGTACGTTTAGTGACTGCCAGCAGAGGGCCTTCCAGATCGCTGTCGAGTTTGTGTGCTATGACACGATGGGGAAGCCACACACGCTGACGTCGCAGCGGAGGTAGGCCGTGCGCCGAACACGGCGGGCGACCATCGCCAGAAGGCAGAAGCGAAACTCGTCAGGGCGGGGATCGCAGCGCTCACGCCGTCGCTGTGACCCGCACGAGCCCGGACACAGATCCTCGGGCCGAACAGACAGAGTCGGCCATCGAAAAAAAAACTCTTTTAATGACAATTTATATATAATTATATGGCCGACAGTAACACAGATGCAGACACGGAGGCCAACGGAAGCGCCGGGGACCTGCCACCAGGGCCGGACGGGCTACCGATCCTCGGAAACACACATCGGCACCTCAAACAGCCGATGGGTTTTTTTATCGAACTGGCCGACTACGGGGACGCCGTCCACTGTGAATTTCCGCGCATCGACGCCGTCTCCGTCTTCCACCCCGACTACATCGGGGACGTGCTGCTGGGCCATCGCATCTACGAGCGGTGGCATTTCGACGAGCTCAAAGAACTCTTCGACTACGAGATCGCGCCCCGGGGTCTCACTTTCACCCGCGGCGACGAGTGGAAACAACAACGCCACTTCCTCCAGCCGATGTTCGGCTTAGACCGGCTGAAGGGGTTCAGTTCGGCGATGGTTACCGCCACCGAACAGATGATCACAGCGTGGGAAGACGGCGAAGAACTCGTGTTCAACGAGGATTTCTCCCGCCTGACGCTTTCGATTTTGACGAACTCGCTGTTCGATTTCGACCTCGGTGGGCGTCGACAGGTGATCACCGACGCTGCCGACGAGCCGCAGGCAATGGCTGATATGAGTGGGCTGAGTGCCGTGGAGATGCTGCTGCCGTCGTGGGTTCCGACACAGCGGAACAGACAGTACAGCCGAGCGATGGACGCCTTCGACGCGACTGTCGACACCCTCATTGAGGAGCGACGAGCAGACCCGGATCAGTACGACGACGTCCTGACGATGATGCTGGAAAACGAGGGTGATCACGAGTACACGATGAGCGACGAGGAGATTCACGACCACCTGATCACGTTCCTCATCGCCGGTCACGAGACGACCGCGATGGCGCTCACGTTTACGTGGCTGTTACTCGCGCGTAACCTGGACGCGCGCAAGAGCGTCGAGACCGAGGCCAAGACCGAACTGGATGGGCCTCCCACGCCTGCGGACCTCTCCGACCTGATGATTACCGAGCGCGTTGTCAAGGAAGCACTGCGACTGTACCCGCCGGCGGGGATGCTGTTCCGTGAGGCCGTCGAGGAGACGGAACTCGGCGGCTACCGGATCCCGGCGGGGACGAAGATCCTGCTCCCGCAGTTCACCGTGCACACCGACGACCGGTGGTTCGACGCGCCCGAAGAGTTCCGGCCCGCACGCGTTAGGTCCGAACGCAGCGACGATCGCCCGGACTTCGCGTACTTCCCGTTCGGCGGCGGTCCACACCAGTGCATCGGGATGCACTTTGCGATGATGGAGCTGAAACACATCGTCCCGATTCTCGCCAGACGTGTCGATTTCGAACTGGTGAGTTCGCCGACGCCGGACGTGAGTATGGAGTTGACGTTGCAACCGGCCGAGGATGTCCGAATGCGTGTCCACAAGCGATGACTCTGTGACAGGAGGTGACTACGACGGCATCACACTGGTCAAGATTTACACGGCGACAATCAACGGTCTCAATTATCAGTTGACGGTCGTGTACGGATAATGGAGCACCCCGGAGCGCCTGCCGGGCGTACCGAGTCGTCACGACGGGAGATACTCGCTCTCACAGACTGGCACCCGGTGCGGACGCTCCGCCGAGTACCGTCCCCTGGGTGGTCGGAGCGAAGAACCGATCTGACTCACGTCGGGCCCCTGCAGTGATCGTCGACGGATCGACACTCTGGATCGCTCCCTCGTGAACGCGTAGTTCGCCATCTAGCATACCGGTCTCGGGATTAACGGCAGTGATCGGGGATCCGTTGTCTCCCCCGGGCAAGACGTCGAATACCTCGTCGTGAACAACATACGAAGGTCACGTGAGCGTCCGTCTTTCCACACTTTGCGTCGTATTCGCCGCCGAATAGAGTCAAATATATTCTGCTCGATTATGGTAGGTTCGAAGTGTGAAGGTCGAATTCGAGTGTATCATCTGTGGTGAAACAGCAACGGCAACGGTGAACGACGACGAGATCCGCTCTATCGATCGACCGCTGGAGACGTTACGTGACTGTCCGAACTGTGAAATAGAAACGATTTGGACAGAATCATAAGTATTCGCGCTCTCGTTGTGCTGATACTGTATAGATCGGGGGCGACGCCCCCAGCGTGAGCACTCCTTCCCGGCGTATTCTTGCGATTTTTGCCCGTGAATCGATGGTGAACTCACGATGCTAACGGGAAAGATAGCGCAAACGGTCGGATTTTCCCGACGCGGTATAGCGATCCGAAATTTGTCGCGGTTACCGGCAAGTGGACCGGCGTCCAAGGTTCGCAGTAGCGCGCGACCACCTCGGATCACGCCGTCGTGCCAGGCATCAACGCGCCGGTAAAGCAGAATCGGCCACCACCACTCAGGATCTGAGGGAAGGCGTCGATCGACCGCGTAACTAACGGGAGACGCAGTCCGAGATTCGCCACGAACATACCAGCGCCTACACTGGCACTGTTCGATGACCGACTGGGACCGAACCGAATCGGCCTCTCTCCGAATGATACCACTACCGGATCACTGTCTCGTCACTGTCAGAGTATCTCGGGGAAGGCTACCCCTCGACGTTGCTCCGGTATCCCTCGGCTCGGAGGACGCTCTCCACGGCGCGCGTGTACGCCGCCTCTCGCCACGTTCGTGTCATCTCGGGAGCTGTCTTAATTTCTCGAAGGTCGTCGTATGCGCCGCGCAGGTGCGCCGTCAGTTTCTCGCGGACCGTCTTCTCCGTCCAGTACTCGTTGGTCGTGTTCTGCACCCATTCGAAGTACGACGCCGTCACTCCCCCCGCGTTGGCAAGGATGTCCGGGATGACCGGAATCTCCCGCTCGGCGAGATGTGTATCTGCCCGTGCGGTCGTCGGCCCATTGGCCATCTCCAGCACGACGTCGGCCCTGATGTCTGTCATATTGTTCTCGGTGATCTGATTCTCAATCGCCGCTGGGATCAGCACGTCGACATCAAGCGTCAACAGAGCGGCGTTGCTGATCTCCTCTGCACCGAACTCGAATATATCGTCGCCTCCTTCGGACGTCTCGAATAGTGCCGTCACGTCGAGACCGTTCGAATCGTAGGCCCCGCCGTCGACGTTGCTGACCGCGACAACGTCGTACCCACGGTCGTGGAGGAATCGCGCGAGATGTGACCCGACGTTCCCGAACCCTTGGATGGCGACGGTCGTCTTCTCCCGTGTCATCCCGACATCGTCTACGAACCTGTCCAAAATCACCGCCCCACCGAGTGAGGTGGCGTATTCGCGTCCTTCGCTTCCGCCGAGTTCGACCGGTTTCCCGGTTATCACTCCCGGCGTCTGTCGTCCGGTGATCGATTCGTACTCGTCGCGCATCCATGCCATAATTCGACTGTCAGTGTTCACATCCGGGGCCGGAATGTCCGTATTCGGGCCCAGGTTTTCGTGATACTCCTTGACGTACGCTCGCGAGAGTCGCTCCAGTTCTCCCTCCGAGAGTTCCCCGGGATCGACCTGTATCCCGCCTTTTGCACCGCCAAACGGAATGTTTGCAACGGCACATTTCAGGGACATCAGGAAGGCCAATTCGTCGACCTCATCGGCGTTCACCGATGGATGGTACCGGATCCCTCCCTTTGTCGGTCCACGGGCGCTGTTGTACTGAATCCGAAACGAGGGGAACACCTCGATGCTCCCATCGTCCATCCGTACCGGGATATTCACGTTAATGCGGCGTTTGGGCTGTCGGAGCAGACTCAGTTCTCGGTCGGCGAGAGCCCCGGCCTTCGAGAATCGATCCAGTTCAGTTGTACACACGTCACAGAGGGTTTCTGTTCCGGTTGGTCCGAGGTCGGTATCCATCGAAGGTCACCGAGAGTATCTTCGGGGAATCGTATCAAAAAGCCATAGCGGGTGTGCAACGAAGTTCAACCGGCACGTCATACTTTTTTGCCGGTATTTCTGGACACGTTTCGATTTGATACGGAGACGAACTTTCAGAAGCACTCCGGTAGCGTAGGTCGTTGCCAAACCAAAGTGCATTTTTCAGGATTGTTTCAGCGTTTTTAATTTTTAAGTGTCCTTAGGACGGCGCTGGCACGCTCGGAGACACGGGGAAGTATGCCGTTTGAGACATCTCGATGCAGTGAAAACTACGCATCGGTTCGTTCTCCAACTACGTTGTAATGGCCGCCGTCAGCGCGCCGGAATGTTGCGAATCCAGGATACGTTTTGCTGTCGCAGCGTTTTTCTAGCCTCTGGCTGATGCGTGCTCTCCCTGCACCGAGCGACTTCAGCGTGAGCGTGGGAAGTCCCCTCTAACACACTTTTAGGCCCTCTATAATCGAATGGGTTAGGATTTTTGTTGAATAGGGGCTCCTCGGGCCGAAGTGGAGCGACATTGATCGGAAGACCACGACCTTCCAGCGCTCAAGATTTGGCTCATCTTCTGTCTGCTGACTTTAGGCGCTGCTATTCGAGGGCGTAGTTGGTGCAAGATCAGATCGGACTTCGGTGCTGTTGATCCGGTCGTACGTCCAGGTCAAGCGGACGCGTTCACGGCCGCTGACCCCGTCTCCGTCGGTGTCACGACGGACGGTGAACTCGGCTTCAAGTGCCCATATAAACCCGCGTTTGTCGACGATAGCCGTCATCTTGTAGTCCGTGACCGTGTCGGAGAGCGCTGCGGGCCGGCCAGTGCTCTGGAGTCGGTAGCGCGCTCCTCGAGTGTCAGACTCAGCGGGACTCACTGAGCTGTTGGAGGTGGCGAGATACGTCTGAACCACCTCGCCCGGGCGCGTGAACCGGACTTCTCGCGGTGTCGCCGTCGGGGGCCGGTCGTCGATTCGGCTGAATTCGTTGGTGCCGTTCTCTGCGACGTAGCGGTCTCTCCCGTCGTAGTAGGCCGTTCTACGTACTGACCGGTTGCCCCCCGATCGTTCGAGGCTTTCTCGGACGAAAATCCGCTCGCCCTGGACGCGTACGTCGACGTCGTGCTGTACCTGCCCGGAGGACCCGTTATTGGGTGCGTAGTAGTCGAACCAGATAGTGTACGACGCTGTGTCCGAGACGACTGCCGCGTGTGCTCGTGCGAGACGACTCGCGTTGGTGATGCTCGTCTCGCTCACTCCGGGTACGGTTGAAGGATCGGTGATGTCGGCTGTCGTCGGGGTTGATCCGCCCTCCGTTGTCGAGGCCGCGGGTTCGTCACTCTCCGCGGTCGCCGGTGTTCCACCCGTGATGGCCGCTTCGTCTGGTGTTCCGCTGTTGGCAACATCTGTGCCGGCCAGCCCGAAGGCCGCGCTTGCTCCGACAGCCACGACGAGCGAAGCGACAATGATCACTGCTACTGTCCTGACTTCGAGTCTCCCGACCCTCCGGCGGACGCGTTCCCGTGGCGGGTATCTCAGTTCGTCGGGCGTCGCACCGAAATGTGCCTCACAGAGGTCGGCGGCCGCGTCGCGCTCGAGTGCGTAGCGGATCATCTCAGTCAGGTCAGCGGTGTCAAGAAAGCGTGCGTCTAGATCCGCAGCCAGTGCCTCCCCCGCTTGTGGACGCCTCGGGGCGACGACGATGTCTACGCTTCGGCTGGTCCCAACAGACGGGGTGGTGGTGCGTTTCGTCAGGACGTAGAGTACTCGTCTCTCTCCCTCCCGGTGGGCGACAACGAACGGTCCCTCGCGGTCGGTCTCGAATCCGCGTGCCGTCCAGAGGTCGGTAACGAAGGCGGCGATGCCCTCGCCGTTGAGACGGCGCACGCGCGTGTCGAGAACGTCGGTGTCGGTCCAGCCCATCTGGGGTTCGACTCGTATTACAGATGCTATCGACAAACGTGTGTCGGGTCTTGATTGCCCTCTCGTCGTACGGTCGGGCGTCGCCAGGAAGGTTACCCACTTGGACACGTGCGAGTTTCATCTGACTGAACCGATCCTCGTCTTGGCAGTTCCTCTTGACAACTCGGATAGTCGACCACACTTCATCACCGGTATCCTGAGAGGGTGCCGATGCCACGCCACTGAATAGCTATAGTAGAGAAAATTGTACATTACATAATTTATAATATTACGTATAAGAATCGATCCGACAACCTACAATTCGTTAGACCTGTGTATGTACTGCTGTATCTACATATTAGCCGGTAGATCATTCGAATTCTCGTTATTAGTAGAGCTAAAATACGCAACAGACCAAAATTAGTATGATCATAAAAATATAATAGAAAAAATAGAAATCTGCAACTTTTCGGCCAGATTGGAACGCGTTCTTCTCCGTGAGTTGCCAGCGGTCAATCTATTTCTCACCGTTTTGCGACACGGTCGGTGTGAATTCACTACCTGCGGCCTGTGTTAATCCATAGAGTGCGGTACCAACAGTGAGCCCACTCCCGCAGACGGGCGAATCTTCGTACTACGACACGCATCAGTATCAATTATTTATTATCGCATCTCACTCGTACGACCCGAGCCGCTCCCGTTTTATAACTCAAGAATTTAAATGTTGTATGACAGAATGGCCGTCGGTCGACCTCACAGATCCGACAGGAATCACCGAGCGGCGTGACGAAGTGGTCGCCGCGGTTCGGGAGCACACGGGTCAGATTGCCTACTAACTGGCACGCCTGAAGGGCGGCGATTACGGCCAGGCAACAATCGAGACAGACCGCGGTGAATGGACGGTGAAGTACGAGGGTGGTGAC
>NZ_JBDGQZ010000031.1:0-92683 GCF_042218505.1 Halobellus sp. | reverse complement strand
GGCAACAATCGAGACAGACCGCGGTGAATGGACGGTGAAGTACGAGGGTGGTGACCTGGAGTGCCTGCAGTTCGACCCCGGACGCGGAAGCGAGGTCTACGTCATCTCGACCGAACAGCCACCAGAGCCGGAAGCGCTTGCGGACGCACTCACCGATTACCCCGCGTTTGTCGCGGGATTCAACGACTACGTCGCCTCACTTGACGGCGCTCTCGACGATGTCTCGACAGACTTCCCCGAAGTCGCGTCGACAGACGGCGTCGTCGTCGAACGTGATCGGGTCCTCGATCGCCTTCGCGGAGTCTGTGACCGCATCGCCGGAGAACAGCAACGCTACGAGGGTGGTGACTACGGGACGTACACGACTCGCCTCGGAGGCGATCGCTGGGAGTTGAAGTGGGATCAGGATAGGGCGTCGTACCTGCGGATCGGTGGTTCGAACGGACTGTATCTGCTCTCGCAGTACGAGCAGCCGTCTGCGGCCGACATCCGGAAATACGCCCCTCAGTTCCGCGAGTTCGTCCGTGCGTACAACGAAGAAGTAGCCGGATTAGAGGCCGATGTGGCGGGCATAGAACTGTGACGATCGGAGACCACCAATTACTAATTATTGGCAATCGAACCTTTTTTATAGTAGCGTCTGCGAGTTTTCGCTCACCCGATCGCACGACTGCGTGTAATCAGATGTGCGATCAGTTGCAAACGCTACTATACTCGATGGAAACCACTCCCTTCCTGAAACTCGGTTCAAGCAGTCGACGAGGTCATTCGTTCGGACCGCACTGCGCGGCTAGCTTTTAATATGGACTGATCAGAGTCGATTCATATGGCGCGCGTCAATTACGACTTCACGAATGAAACTGTCGTCGTAACCGGAGGTTCATCAGGGATCGGCCGAGAACTGTCGCTACAATTCGGAGACGCAGGTGCGACAGTTCTGGTCGCCGACGTCCAGAGAGGACAAGACGACCACACGACTCCAACCCACGAACTCATTCAGGACCGCGGTGGGAACGCGTCGTTCGTCCACACGGACGTTGCCGACTCCGCGGAGATCGAGTCGGTCATCGAGGCCGCCCGCGAGTATGGGGGCCTCGACGTGATGGTAAATAACGCCGGCATCATCGAACGGGGTCCGCTGTTCGACGTCACCGCGGAGACGATAGACCGGGTCCACGCCGTGAACGTTCGGGGCGTGTTACTCGGATGTAAGTATGCGGCCGCAGATATGCTTGACCGCGGAGAGCCGGGTGTCATCCTTAACACTGCGTCGATAAACTCGACGATGGCCGACTACGAACTCCCCGAATACACCGCGTCGAAGGGTGCTGTTCTGATGATCACTCGGACGGCAGCCCTGGAACTCGCAAGTGAAGGCATCCGTGTGAACGCCATCGCGCCGGGGTTCATCCCGACGCAAATGTCCGAAGGCGGTCCCGAGGCTGCCAAGCAAGCGATTCAGGAAGGCGATACTGTCAAACCAATTCCGATGGACCGCGGTGGTGACCCCGCCGAAGTTGCCGCCGGTGGACTGTTCCTCTGTACCGACGCGGGGTCGTACGTGACCGGTGAAGTGTTGCACATCGACGGAGGCTACCACACGCTGTAGTCCTCATTGTTAGGCCGTTCTCTCCAGTCTCAAGCGAAGACGAACCGACGGCCGGTTGCAGTATTCTGCGCGCCCCCCATTCGAATCCGTTACCGCGTCGTAGCGGGACTCACAGGACCCGGTAGTGGTCGTCTATCGGTTCGTAAATCTCGCCGTTCATTCGAAGATCGTAGAGGTCCTCAAGCACCTCGCTGATCGACACTCCCTGATCGTGAAGCGCTGCTGTGAGGATGCCGACCGGGACACCTTCCGGAAAGCGATCTTCAAGATTCAGGAGTACCGACTCCGTCTCCGCCGACGAGGCGGTGAAATTGATAGCCGTTCGCTCCCAATCGATTTCGTGACTGGTCACACGCTTGTGGCGGCGAAAGACCTCGATCGCCTCGTTCGGGTCGGTGACCGGGACGTGTAACTCACACTTCTGGCACGCGACGACACCTGTGTGAGATTCGCTCTGAGACATAAGCTATCCGAATCAGGTGTTGTAGGCTTCCTGTGCGAGTCGGTGAAGCCTGTGGACGCTGTGCTCGTTCGGGCCGAGTTGCCCCTGCCCGAGCGCACCGGATTTCAGGCCCTCGTGCTGGCGTTCGACGATCTCGAAGTCCTCTTCTTGGAGTTGACGACTCGTTCGGATGAGTTCCTCTTCACTCTCCGATAGCTCGGTGTCCTTGAAATAATAGTCCGCGACGAGTTGGATCCGACCCTCATCGATCGGATCGACGTAGTACGTCCCGTAGCCGTCGGCAGTCCCGTACAGATTGAAGGTGAAGTTCGGCCAGAAGTAGTAGAACTTCCCCTCTTCTTCCTCGTGAATACGGACGTCGTCGTCCAACTCGTCCGTGTACTTGTAGTGGAGGATCCAGTGATAATCGTTCACTTCGAGTTCGGAGTCCCCAACCTCGACGCCGCTGATCCAGTCTTGGTGGTTGGCGGCGCAGTGATCACACTCGGAGTAGTTGCTCCCGAAGGTCTTCCAGTTGCACTCGACTTCAGAGACGTACCGCCGTGCGAGCTGGTGCTCTCCAATCGGGAGTTTTTCCAGATCCGATTTCATTGAACCTGCCTGCTCCGCAAGCGAGAGACGCGGTTCGTCGGCAAAGTTAACGAACACGAGTGGTCCGATCGAGTCGCTGTGGACCTCCATCAGGCTGTTTTCCTCCGCATCGAGTTCCCGGATTTCGTCGTCGTCGATGTCGGGATTCAGCGTCGCCTCCTCGAAACTCCTGGGTGTACTCGCGAGGTTACCGTCCAGTTCGAACGTCCAGAGGTGGTACGGACAGGTAATCCGACTCAGACTTCCGGGGTCGGTCATCGGTGTCTCTTCGAGCATCTTCGAGCCTCGGTGGGCGCAGACGTTATAAAAGGCTCGAACGTCCCCGTTGTGATCGCGGGTGATGATGATCTGTTTGTCACCGATCGCCCGCGTGAAGTACTCACCGGGCTCCTGGATCGCGCTCTTGTGGCCGGCGTATATCCAATACTGTCCGAACACCTTCTCCTTCTCCATCTCGAAGACATCAGGATCAGTGAAATGCTTCGCAGGGAGCGCGTTCGTCTCGTCGGTGATGTCCGCACTCACTGCCTGGACCTCGTCGCTGTTATTGTTCCACCTCGTCATAGTATACCATACACAAGACAGGATAAAAAGCGATTGGTCTATACTGATAACCCATTTATATACTGGCGACGATTGATTTGAGGGCGGATTTCACAGTGCGGCTCTCCACAAGCCGAGTGGGCCCCAGAGCGTGAGACGTTACTCTAGCGCAGACCGGTTCACGACGTATTCTGGCACGGTTCCGCTGAGGAACTCGGCTACGTTCTCACCCGCCGTGCGTTGGAGCTCCGCCAGCGCATCCGCCGAATACCACGCGGCGTGTGGCGTGACGACTACATTGTCGAACTCGATGAGCCGTTCATCCTCCGGCGGTTCGCTCTCTAACACGTCTAATCCGGCGTACGCGACGGTTCCATTCTCCACTGCCTCGTAAAGTGCGGCCTGATCGATGATCCCGCCACGTGCTGCGTTGACGAGAGTGACGCCCGATCCCATCGTTTCGAACGCCGACGCATCGAGTAGATTCCTCGTCGCCTCGGTCAGCGGCGTGTGTACCGTTATGATGTCCGAGTTCTCACACAGGCTTGCGAAATCGGTCTTCTCAACGCCGTGTTGGCTCATGTCCTCCGCCGAGACGTACGGGTCATAGCCGACGATGTCAACGTCGAAACCGTGAAGCCGCTTTATTACCTCTAAGCCGATGTCTCCGAGTCCGACCACTCCGACCGTTTTGGTGCTCAAACGGGTTACTGTGCCTGCTGAATCGTACTCCCATCCCCCGGATTTGACGTCGCTATTGTACTGGCAGATCCGACGCTCGCAAGCCAGAATCAGACTCAACGTGTGTGTCGCTACTTCTTCCAGACAGTAGTGAGGCGTATTGAAAACCGGGATGCCACGATCCGTGGCCGCATCTACGTCCACCATATCGACGCCGATCCCGTGGACAGAAACGAACTCCAGATTCGGGAACGCGTCCATAACAGATTCGTCGATTTTGGTCTCTATTGTCATAATCCCGACAGGATTCGCCGCCGATTCGATCAGTTCCTCCTTCGAAGAAACATTGATGATAGTTAGATTCGCGCCGGCGTCTTCTACTATGCCTCTTTCTACCTCGGAGTTGGGTAGCACAGTCCCTGTGAGTACCACGTTCTCTGCCATCGATTGCAGCGTAACTCCCCACCTATATATAAATTTTCGCCCCGATTCCGGCTATCGTGGCACAGCGGAGAGTGCGCAGCTCGACCGCGACCTTCCGTTCACCCAGATTTCACTCTGCTTCCGTCACCGTGTTCTGAAGTGTCCCGATCCCTTCGACTTCGACTTCCACGTCGTCTCCGGGATCCAGACTGATGTCTTGGAAGACGCCGACCCCCTCCGGGGTCCCGGTAGCAATCACGTCTCCGGGCTGGAGTTCGACCAGCGACGAAATGTACGAGACGAGTTCGGCGACAGAATAGATCATCATTTCGGTGCCCTCGTCCTGCATCGTTTCCCCGTTTACCCGCGACGCAATCGAGAGGTCCTGTGGGTCATCGATCTCGTTACAGACGACAAACGGACCGATCGGCGTCGTCGACTGCATCGCCTTCCCGGCGAACCAGTCGACCATGTCGTCGTTCTCGTACGAATAGGACAACTGCAGATCGCGGGCCGAAACGTCGTTCAAAATCGTATATCCAGCGACGTAATCGAGAGCGTCTTCCGTCGACACGTGCCGACAGGGCGTCCCTACGACGCACGCGAGTTCGCCTTCGTAGTCGATCTCGTCTGTGACCGCGGTGTGGTATGAGATCGGTTCGTGTTGCCCCACGAGCGACCGTGCCAACTTAAGAAACAGATATGGGCGTTCGGGGACTGAACGGCCCGATTCTTCGGCGTGCTTCTGATAGTTCAGTGCGGCACAGAAGACGGAACTTTGACTCGTCGTTGGCGGGAGATATGAGATCTCGCCGTGGTTGAATCGCGCTCCATCGTAGTCCGCGGCTACTCCAGGTCGAGACAAAGCATCGGCGAACGAATCGAACACCGGGGTAACGTCGGTTACTTCGTCGTCTTCGAATACTCCGATACGGTTCTCTCCGCCGGTGGCGAACCTGCCAATCTGCATACGGGGAACCTCGTATTCTTATGTAATAAAACCTCTGTCAGAAGGTACTGTAAGCAGGTATTCCTGTGAGCCACGGAGTAGTTTTTATACCTCTGTGATCAATCCGTCCGTATGTATCGGTGTTTCGGGCATCCCCGAGAACTTGTTTTACTAGAGGCGGATTTTATATATTAGCAGCCGCTTTCTTACTGTATGAGAACGTACGAATCTGGTCGGATCCTACAGTCGTCTTCGATGACGCTCGAAATTGTCGACGCAGTGGTCGAATTAGAGGGCGCACGCGTATCGCAGATTGCCGATCAGCTAGATATTTCCGAGAGTGCGGCGAGCAACCACCTGCACACCCTCCGACGGAGCGGGTACCTCACCAAAGAAGGCGACATCTACCAGCCGAGTCTGAAGTTGGCCAAACTCGGGGAACACGCGAAAACCAGGGATCCGGCGTACCGACACGCCATCGAGATTGCGAACGAACTCGACGAGCGAACGAACTTCGAGACGAGTTTTACCGTCGAGGAGAACGGGTTGGGTCGGTACCTTCGACCCGAGGTCGACGCCACGACTGCCGTAGACAACTACTTTACTGTGGGTGAACGGATGTATTTGCACACTACCGCTGCAGGCAAAGCGATTCTCGCTAACTACTCCGAAGCGCGGGTGGACGTGATTATCGACCGTTGGGGTCTCCCCGAACAGACCGAACAGACGATTACGTCGCGTGAACAGTTGCAATCCGAACTGGAAGATGTTCGCAACCGAGGATACGCGCTCAATCGCGGGGAAGATCAGGAGGGAGTATACGCGATCGGCCAAGCAGCGAAAAAACAGAGCGGAGCAGTGCTCGGGGCAATAAGCATCGCTGGACCGACTTACAGAACGAAACAAGGGCGATTCGAAGAACGGTTCACTGACATCCTCGACGAACATATCGCGAAGTTGGAAGCGCGACTCGAGTGATTCACGATTTGTCTCGCATCATCGATGGAGTTCGTAGTGAGTAATTCGGTATGCGAGATGTGGACTTTATATGTGTAGACTCCGACGATCGACCAAACAAAAACAAGTGTACGGATGTTATTCTGTGATGGGTGTATGAAATCCGCTCTCCCACAACATCCCGATCGGTGTTGATAGCTCCCAAAGATCCTATGCTTACCGCTTGAACAGCGGGAAGCCCCGGAGCAATATAAAAAATCTACTATGAGTAAATATATTATACTGACCGGAGAAAGCCACTCAATCTGTGAAATGTAGCGCACACAGCCTGAGCTGCCGGAATCACTGGTGAGGGGCGTTGGGAAGGTCATTTCATCAGCATTTAGAGTAAGCATACAGCGCGAAACCAGGCAGCGTAATCAATCCCGTGAGGGTGAGATAGAATTGATCCCACGGCACTACCTCCGGGTTGCTCAGGTCACCTCCTGTTCGAATAGTCATACCTCCGGCAGTGAAACAGGTCTCATCCCTCTCATATCTAAATCTAGCCCGGTACTTCACACAAGATTTTTATTAGATTAGTTTTATCCTCCTCGTATGGGTGCACAGCAGAACTTCACAGATTTAGCACAGCCTTTCACCTGCGTGGGTGTCTACGAGGAGACGCCCGCTGAGGCGGTCAGCGTAATCAAAGAATCCGAACACAAGGGAGCGGACTCGTTCGTCGTGACGCTGATGGGTGATGGAACCCACGGATTTCGGAAGGAGTTTCTCAACGAAGAGGACCTGAGCCAAGTGTTCAACTGTACGTCGAAGCCGGTGATGGCGATCTACTACCGATGGAACTTCGCCGGCGAGACCATCGACGTCAGCGACGAGGAGCGGCAGGACATTCTGCGGATGGCCGCTCGCGCAGGTGCGGACTCCGTCGATTACGTTGGAGACACGTACGACCCGACTTCCGGTCCCGAACTCTTCTCCGAGGAGGCGGCCGAATACTCACTAAACAGCGAGGGTCCGCCGCAGGAAACCGCTCCTCCGAGAGATTCCGAAGCGTGGGAACGCCAGAAGGCTGAGATCGAGGAGTTCCAGGAGATGGGTGTCGAGGTGCAAACATCGACTCACGCACGTGTTCATCTCGAACCCAACGAGGCCCTCGAGATCGCTCAGGATTTCGCCGATCTGGGTGCCGATATGGTAAAACTCGTCAGTGTGGACCGAAGTTGGGAGGATCTCCTCGATACGTTCCAGGCGTGCGTGCTTATGGACCGCCACCTGGACGCGGACTACATTATGATGAGTCACGGTGAACACGGGATCCTCGGTCGGTATATGGCACCGTACTTTGGTTCGATGTTGACCTTCACCCAAACGTCCTACAGTGCCAATACCAAGGACGCGGGAGGATTCTACTCTCAACCGCTCACTGAGAACGTGCTCGAGATCTTCGATTCGATGAAGAACGTCGAGCCGACAAAGGAGCCAGAAGAGCTCACGTGGATGTGAGCAGCGGGGCTCCACACCGACTTGAATCGTAGGCACGAACCACGCTGATGACCTGTTATCGGTTACTGAATTGACAGCCGCGAAACCGGGGAGAATCCGATGATCCGACCGCCACTCAAGCCGCCATTTTCGGTGAAACGAGCACGGAACATATCCAGCCACTCACACCTATGACGCGCCAAACCTTCGAACAATGACTGAGGAGCATCTGAGGTCCGTGTTTCGTCGCAGTCGGTCCCGCCCGTGCTTTGCTACAGGGGTCGACACGTCTGGCCGTTAATATACTTAGTGTGATAGGATAGCAAAAATTTTTGTACTACGTATAATACTCTAATACGATGCCGGATCTACTGAGCGACAAAACAGCTGTCATCACAGGAGCCTCGAGCGGTAACGGCCGAGCGATTGCGCGGATCTTCGCAGAGAACGGAGCGGACGTCGTCGTCGCTGACATTCAGAAGGAACCCCGCCTCGGTGGAACTCCAACCCACGAACTCATCACCGAGCAGACTTCCTCGCGGGCGGCGTACGTGAAGTGCGACGTGACATCGAATCAGGACCTCCGAGCAGCAATAAATCAAGCGGACGAATACGGCGGTATCGACGTGATGGTGAACAACGCGGGGGTGTTTGCTCACAACGAGGATCTGTTCAATGTGACTGAAGAGGACTATCGCACGATGATGGACGTCAACTCGAAGGGAGCATACTTCGGGTCGCAGTTTGCCGCCGAAAAGATGCAGCAGACTGGCGGCGGAAACATCATCAACCTCTCGAGTATCAACGGCGACATCGGTACTAAGAGTAACGTCGCCTACTGTGCCTCGAAGGGTGCGGTGAAGGTTATGACGTACGCACTTGCCGACGCGCTCGGCCCAGATATTCGAGTCAATGCGATCCATCCAGGGATGATCGAAACTGCCCAGATTGTAAAGGACTACGACCATCTGGAGGAGGAACAACGAGAGGAAAGACTCGATACGATCCCGCTGGAACGGCAGGGTCACCCCGAGGAGATTGGGAAGGCCGCGCTCTTCCTGGCCAGCGACCTCGCCAGTTACGTCAACGCAACCTCGCTCGCCGTCGATGGTGGCGTCGCCAATACCCGGTGACCCATTGCGATACAACGGATCGCGTCAAATATAGCGATTGGTCACCTCATTGAGAGGGCATACCCGTTCCGTTCGTCGTCACCACTCCTCGAACCGGAACACGGACTTCGGTCTGTGAAATAAGCACAAAACAGTCTTTTGCTCACGAACCACGTCGTGTGTGACGGGATAGAGAGCACTTCGATGCCTTTGCCCCGAAACTCGCTCTCATACGGAAAAGTATCAGTTGGTTTTGATTGAACTTGGTAGTCCGTGCACACAGTAGGGTAGTCATATATCATCCGTCTGAGGGGGTGCACTGAAAACCGATGCCGACTCGCTTGCACTGCAACGGTGTGGAGCCACTCCTATGACCGCCGAAATAGGCGGTCCGGTTTGCGTCCCGGGTTCATATCCGGGACAGGCGCAGCGCTCCCTCTGGCGACAACCTAAATATCAGTTGAGTTTATATTAATTTATAGAAATACAATATGACTAATACTTCATACAACCGTCCTGAACTCACTGAAGTAGATTCTTGTAGGAACACCAATCCGTTAATTCTATAGAAACATTAGATAAGTTATTTTTACAAGAGTAGCCGCATCGGTAAAGCGAACAGTTCGCTATTTCGGTCTTCCCATCGGCCACCCGCAACGAATCCAGCAGTTGCCCCACCGTCGCGCAGCGAGCAATATGACAACATTTCTCCTCGCCACCGCAGAGGTCCAGTCGGGGACACTGCGACGAGTGAATCGAAGAGAGCGAGACCGCTGCTCAGTTGTGTGGTTGCTCATCGCGCGCGACGACTGCGGACTCGACGAGCCTTCGGACCCCGCGGCGAACCAACCCACCAGCAGCCGGTTGTGAAATCCCGAGTTCGGCAGCAACCTCGCTCAGTGTCGCCCTCCGCGGTTCCTCGAAGTATCCCATCTCGAAGGCGAGATCCAGTGCCTCTTGCTGGCTCTGGGTCAATTCGGTTTCAGTCGTGCTGTGACCCACGTGGTCGCAGACGCGATTGAGAGTAAACTCGACGTCGTGTTCGACGGCGTATTCCCACAGCGATGCGAGGGCCTCTCGATCCGGAAGCCATACCCGGACCGTCCAGGTGGTTTCCTCGTTACTCCAGCCGAGTGAAATCCCATTCACCGCGGAAATCGCCGCCGAGAACACCGTTGCTGCGTTGTCATACTCGAAGCTGTACACGGCTTCGTCGCCGCGCTCCACGACCTGCTCGAACGACTCAATCGTGTGATCGCGCGCTAATGCCGCCTCGAACCGATCAAAGTCCGCTGTCTGAATCGTAAACAGATGCCTCCCAAGATTCGGCGTTGTCCCAGCACCTGACACCGGCTTGACAACTGCCGACTCGTCGTGTGCGACCGTCTCAGTCAACGCGAGGTCGGGTGATTGCACCTGAATGTTGGCTGTAATATCACTCATAGGTACGACTCTGCACCGGGGTCGACAGGATTGCGTTGGAGATGGCTGGATTTCAATTGCTCGGCACTTTTATTTTCCCAATCGTACGGGTGCGGCTCAGTGGTGTGACAGCGACGCGTAGAACCCACAGCTCCCCGCCAACCGGACGGTCTGTCTGTCCTATGGTAGTGTACGCTTAGTCTTCCCCTTTCGGGACGCACCCGCAACACTCGTCCTCGACAGGCGGGAATAGGAGACGAACGTGGCTATGGAACCCGGGTGAGGTATGACTCAACTACCATATCTGGCTCAATGAACCGCCCAGCCGCTGGCAAGTCAACTCGACGAACGCAGGATGATTTACGTACATTGAAGAGATTCGCGCACTGTGCGACATCCGGCTGTGGTGGTCGTATGACTGAAATGATGCGAGGATGATCTTTCGCGTATGAGTATGCCGGATGGCACCGATGATAAGGCTCCGTTCGTCGTCCAGGAAAACGGACCCATCCTCTATATCAACTCGGTGAGTTTAGAGAACTTCGTAAACTCTCGTGGAATTGAAATAAACACACGGATAACATATCGCATTGGGTATACGTTGCTACAAATTCTCCGAAACCGACATATTCTCCGAGGGACCTTCGAGGTGGGCTCACTCTATCCACGCAGCGAGATAGGTCAGCATCGGAGCAGAGACGACCATTGCAACACCCACGAGACGGACCCGTCGCGTCGCGTTTTCGCGGGGTTGGAATCGGACGGACAGCACGCGACTGTAACTCCAACTGGCGAGCTCGAGCAGTCGGTCCGGGGCGGCGAGATGAATGATGCCAGCGAGCGCGCTCACGACGGCACTCGCGCGCAGCAGCGTGGGCAGTGACGGCATCGGTCTATGTTGGGACGAACAATTGATGTGTCTGTCTCTCGCGCTGGTCTTCGGTCGCCGCACTAGTCGCGCGTCCGCGTCGGTGGCGGGATCCGACCCGTATGGAACTATAGTAGCCTTTGCAACGGATTACACAGCCGATCACACGCAATCGTGCGACCGAGTGAGCGAAGACTTGCAAACGCTACTGTAGCGGGTGTGACTGTGCGATGGCAACGGAGACGCTCTGCTCATCCACCCGGGCGGAGCGGCATCACATTCGTCCGATGCGCAAGCCACCCGCTCCGCCACGCCTACACGACAGGGTGATCACCACTGTCGACGGCGGGCGCAACTGTAGGATTAAGGCCATCCGACGGTCACGAGGGATATGGACGTCTTCAGCACCGACACACCGATTATCGGGATGATTCACCTACCGCCACTCCCGGGAGCCCCCGATTTCGAGGGCGACCGAGGTGACATTCGCCGGCGGCTCCGCCAGGATGCGACCGCCCTCGAATCGGGCGGCGTTGACGGGATTATGCTCGAAAACTTTGGTGATGCGCCGTTTTATCCGGACCGCGTCCCCCGCCACGTTGTCGCTGATATCTCGGCGCTCGCCGCGACGCTTCGCGACCACGTTTCCATCCCGTTCGGCGTGAACGTCCTCAGAAACGACGTACAGAGTGCGCTCGGCGTCGCCGCCGCAACCGACGGGGCCTTCGTCCGAGTGAACGTCCACACTGGAGCCCGGCTCACTGATCAGGGTATCGTCGAGGGACTGGCTCACGAAACACTTAGACTCCGTACGCGACTCGATGCCGACGTGGCGATTCTGGCTGACATCGACGTGAAACACTCCGCGCCGCTAGCCGACCGGTCGGTGAGCGAGGTGGTGGGTGAACTCGTCGAACGCGGCGGAGCCGATGCCGTTGTCGTGAGCGGTCCCGGTACCGGCGAATCGGTCGAGACCACCGTCCTGGAGGACGTGATCGAATCACGCGACGCACACAGTCTCGACACTCCCGTGCTGCTCGGCAGCGGTGTGACGCCCGAAACTGCACCGGAACTACTCTCGCTGGCCGATGGCGCGATCGTCGGTACGGCGCTCAAAAACGGCCGTGAGACGACGAACGCCGTCGATGCGGCGGCAGTCGAGCGTCTCGTCGAAGCCGTGCCTCACTGAGACTGCAGGAACGCTCGAACGTCGCGCTCTGCGGGGAGGGTGCCGCGTGCGCTACCCGCAGTGCAATTGAGGGCCGCCGCGGCAGCGGCGAAGCGTCCCGCGCCCCGCGCGGCGTGGTCATCGAGTACCCACGTGTGGATCAGACCCCCGGTGAACGTATCGCCGGCGCCTGTGGTATCTTCTACGTCCACGTCGAAGGCCGGAACGTTGACCACCGTGTCTCTGTCCAAGAGCAGTGCTCCCTCGCTCCCCTGGGTGACAGCAGCACGAGACACGTTCCGCTCGGATAGCGCCGATATCGCGTCCTCGCCCCCGGCACCGAGATACGACTGCGCAGCGACTTCGCCGACAACGAACAGATCGACGGTAGCGAGTAGCCGATCGACAGTGGCCGGCGTCGTCCCTCGGCCTTCGAGTTCCGAGAGCGGCCCAGCGAGATCGAAAACGAGCGTCGAAATCTCATCCCGCTCGCGGGCGCTCACGAGTGTCGAAACCACTTGATCGGGCGCGTAAGCGCTGGTAAAGACCACGTCCGCGTCGCTCACATACTTCAGGTCTTGCTCATCGACTCCGAGATTCGGCACGCTCGGGCCGCCGGCGACGATCATCCGCTTGCCGTTGGGACCTCGGAGGATCAGCGTGTACGACGATTTTTCGGGTCCGACCTGAATATGTGAACAGTCGATTCCACGGTCCTGGAGATCGGTCTCGATCTCGGTCGCGGCATCGGCACCGACGCGTGTGACGATTCCCGTGTCGTTCCCGAGCGTAGCGAGCGTAGAAGCCACGTTAGCAGCGACCCCTCCCACGTCGGTGGTGTGTTCGCGCACGAACGCGCCGCCGTCGGGTTCCGGCAGGTTCGAGAGGGTGTATAGATGATCGATCACCGCACTCCCGACCGCAACCGCGTCTAGCGACGACATTGGAATGACGTTGTGGACCGATCGTATTGAACCCACAGGCGACGATTTCGACGAAACTGTCGACTTCCCGCTCCCGACCTACGAATGCTTCTCTGTTGTCTTCATTCAAAAAATCGGGCCCTCATCGTTGAGAAAGAGCTTATTGAATTTGTCCGAGTACGTGGCTTCCACGGCCTCTACGGGTCGATGTGGTGAACTGCATCGGATGAAAGCAACCGGCCGGTCGGCAGCGCGATCCACCGGTTCGGGCGCATCCGAATCCACCCCTGGTGAAGCACTCGTTCCTGCTTGAAATCGCCGTACACAGTGGCTTTCTCGTATTCGATCACCGATTCGACGGTGAACTCCTCGGTTATTCCATCCCAGACCGATATGGTGGAATGACCATCCCAGCGGCCTTGCGCTGCGCCGTATTGATGTTTTTCCTAAAATAATCCGTCGGACTCGCTCGAAGCCGCACGAACGCTTATATCGCGTCTCGCAGAAATATGAAAATGATCGACCGCCTCAGGAGAGTCGTCCTCGATCGGTTCAGGAGTACAGAGAGAGGCGACGAGCGAAACGCTGAGACGTTCGTTCCGTCGCCGCTCGATCTGTCCGTCAGAATCGGGCACGGGGGGCGCGACGACGAGGTGGCGCGCGAACTCTCGAAGGTCGACGACCGCGCAGCCGAGTTGCAGGACGCCCGACACGAGAAGTGAGCGGTCGCCCTGGCTTGGGGTTCGCCGACTGGACCGAGGTGAGAGTCCCAGTCGGAACTATTTCCGGCCACCCCGCCGCACTTCGAGTATGGAGCAGCCGTTCGCTGACTACCTCGACGACTTCACACGCCGCGACTGGCAGACGCTCGACCCCGACGACGTGCGTGACCCCGTTCGGATCGCCGTCGTAGGACTGGGCTGGTTCGCCCGTGAATGGGCACTCCCCGGGATTGCGCGGTCGGCGTTCACCGAGGCCACCGTCGTGACCGACGTCGACGCAGATACGGTCGAGACAGTTGCCGCCGAACGCGACCTCCACGGCGTCACTCCCGAAGAACTCCGAACCGGGGCCGTGGCTGACGAGTACGACGCGGTGTACGTCGCGACGCCGAACGCAACCCACCTCGAGTACGTGACAGCGGCAGCCGACCAGGACAAGGCGGTGCTGTGTGAGAAGCCGGTGGAGGCCACGCTCAATCGCGCCCGACGGCTCGTGGACGCGTGCCGCGAGGCGGGCGTGCCGCTGATGATCGGCTATCGGATGCAGACCGATCCCGCGGTGCGCCGACTTCGCGACCTCCTCCAGCGTGGCGTCGCCGGCGACGTGATCCACATCCACGCATCGATGTCCCAGACGATGCTCGGCGAACTCAATGACGACGACGAACAGTGGCGGCTCGACGCCGACCTCTCGGGCGGGAGTGCGGTGATGGATCTCGGCGTCTACCCGCTCAACACCATCCGCTTCGTCCTCGGGAGTGACCCGGTCAGAGTGTCGGGGCGGACCCACGCGGAGCACGAGGCGTTCGCCGACGTCGACGAGCACGCGACGTACCGGCTGGAATTTCTCGGCGGCGTCGACGCGATGTGCACAGTGAGTCAGAACGCCCAGCATACGAGTCGCCTGGAAGTCATCGGAACAGACGCTAGACTGATTCTCGATCCGGCCTTCTACGAGCGAGAGGACCGCGGCTTCGCGGTCGACCGCGGCGAGACGCGGATCGACGTGGAGTTCGAGCAGGTCCACCAACTCGAAGAGGAGTTCGCTTACTTTGGCCACCAGTTACTGGCAGACGATCCGTTCTACCCTGACGGCGAGCATGCGCTCATCGATATGGCGGCGCTCGAGGGGATCTACGAATCGGCCGAAACCGGAGAGCCGGTGACCCTCTCCGGGAAGACGTCGGACTGAGGCCGGCCTCACTGCTCGATGCCGTAGACGTCCCGCGACCAGTCCCGCGTCGGCGTGTCGTAGACCGGGTCATCGCGGTCCCGCTCGTCGAGGCGCCGTCGATCCGCCAGATCGAGTTCCCAGTCGAGGTCAGCGTTCGCCCGCACGTGCTCCGGGGTCGAGGACCGCGGTAACGCGACGACCCCGCGGTCGAGCGCCCACCGGACGATCACCTGCGCCGGATGTTTGTCGTACTTCTCAGCCAACGCTCGGACGGCCTCGTCTTCGAACACTTCCGTCCGGGCCAGCGGCGCTGCCGCTTCAACCACGGTATCGGTTTTTTGACAGTACTTGATGAGATCAGGACGCTGGAGCCACGGGTGAAACTCGATCTGATTCACTGCGATGGGAACGTCCGTGATGTGGTTCGCACAACTCAGTTGATACGCGCTGAAGTTCGAGACGCCGACGTTGCGGACGAGGCCCCGCTCGTGGAGCCGTTTCATCGCCTGCAGCGACTCGCGGAGCGAAATCGCCGGATTCGGCCAGTGGATGAGATAGAGATCGAGATAGTCGGTCCCGAGTCGCTCCAGCGACGCCTCACACGAGCGGATCAGCGATCCGTAGTCCAGATGCTTCGGGAGGACCTTCGACGTGAGAAACACGTCGTCGCGGTCGTACTCCGTGAGGACCTCACCGATGATCGTCTCGTTGTGATATCCTTCGGCGGTGTCGATGTGCGTGTACCCGGCTTCGAGTGCCGCGCGGACACTCTCGACCGTCTGCTCGTCGTCCAGTCCGTACGTGCCCAGTCCGAGCGCGGGGAGTTCGTCACCACTCGGGAGCGTCTGCGTCGGGAGAGCCATAACGAAACGTTCGACGGATCCTCGATTGAAACTACCGCTTCTCTCGTCGGCGCACAGCGGTAATGAATTCGATCACGACCCGGGGACGCACGAGTGCGGGCACACCGGGATGCAGCCTGTCTGACCCTCCATCCGCCCCATCAGCATTTCAGAGGGCACGGCTGTCTACGAACGGCGCTCGCCGCTATCTGGCGTTCGGGCGACGGGTTTGGTACGTGTCGGTCGCGGGGATAGAAGCGGAGATTCGGCATCCGGAGCTACCAGCGGAGGCTCGGTGTCCGCAGCTACCAGCCGAGGACCAGTGTCTGCTATGCGGTGGAGGGCTGATGCGAACCGGCGGGGTGGAGAGCCGAAGCGTCGCGCAGGGGGTGGAGGGCCGATGCGCACGGATACGTTCACCGCCAGCGGGGTCGCTCAGACAGCCCAGTGGCGCTGGAGACGTCAGGCGACTCGCATCCACTGCAAGCATAGCGGGAACGAGAGTAAAAGCACTGCGCTGACATAGCAGAAATATTGATAATGTTAGCAACGGCAACAACATCATTAAAACGACCGCAGTATTCATACCGGAACTCGCGTTACAGCATTCGTATGAGCGATAGAACGACGAGCGCGAACGCGAATCAGGACTCTGAGGCGCTATCTTTTGAGGGGTTGAGCGTCTCCGATCGGGTCCATATCGTTCCGCTAGGCTACGAGTACGAACGGGTCACCGTGCCGGCCATTCGGATGCGCGCCGACCGGGTGCATCTGGTGTATCACGAGGGAGACGACCCGGATGAGCGGCCGGGGTACTACGCAGACATTCACGCGGACCTGCGCGAGGCGGGGATCGATGTCGACGACGACACTGTCTGCGACATCTTCGACCTCTACGATACCCTCCGAACCATCGCCGAACTCGTTCAGGCCAACCGGGCACACGACGTCTACGTGAACCTCGCCGCCGGCGGTAAGGTGACGGCGATCGCGGGGATGATCGCCTGTATGGTCACGGGCGACGCCGAACCGATCTACGTGAGCGCCGCAGAGTACGGTCAGGACAAAGAGGTGCCGGTGGCGAAAGACGTGACGAGCGTCTCGCGCCTTCCGACGTACCCGATTCAGGCACCGTCCCGCGACCCGCTACTGCTCCTGCAGTACGTCGTTGAGGAGGGACCGGTCACGAAACAGGAGTGCATCGAGTTCGCTGTCGCCGCCGGTATCGACCCCCTCGCCCAGCATTCAGCGGACGACACTCGGGGCCTGTACCGACTGCTCGACTCGCACCTGCTCGACTCGCTCCGGGAAGACGAGTACGTTGACACCTACAAGCAGGGCCGGAACAAGTACGTCGAGGCCACAACCGAGGGGACAAACACCCTCGAAGCGTTCTCGTATATGTTGTGACGGTGGTCGTCTGCGATTCGGAGAGACCACGCTGTCAGAGCCGGGTTCCGTACCTGTTTGTCTGCTCCCGCCACGAGGCTTAATTGTGTACTGTGCATAATACACAACACAGCAGTGACATCCCCCACGTTCGACGACTGGGATCACGAGACGCATATGCAAGCCGCGTTCGAGTGTGCTCGCGAGGCGGCGGACCGCGGTGACGAACCGTTCGGATCGGTGCTCGTTCGGGAAGACGAGGTGATCCACGCCGATTCGAACCGGATCGTCACGGAGGACGACCTCCGCCGGCACCCGGAGCTAACCCTCGCCCAGCGCGCGCATCGGGCGTACAGCGCCGCCGAGCGCGCCGAGATGGTGATGTACACGAGTACAGAGCCCTGTCCGATGTGCGCCGGTGGGATGGCGACAGCGGGGTTCGCTCGCGTCGTCTACAGTGTCGGGGCTCACGAAATCGCATCGTTCACCGGCAGCGAGCCGGCTATTCGTGCCGATACCATCCTCGACGGCGTCACCGAGGTCCTCGGCCCTGTGCTGAACCACGAGGGGCGAGAAGTCCATCGGTCGTACGGCTGGTGAGACAGTCGCTTCCGGGAGTTCCGGTTCCCGTCGACCAGTGCGCACCTGACGCGGCAATGGTCACGCTCCATTGTTTACACGCATCCGGTGGGAGCCATAGAACTGAGTATCGCCCCGGTGGTATCATCAGGTACCTTCGTTGATGTCTGTGCGTGACTCCATCTCGCGCGTTCTCGCCCTCTACCCCGCGGCGCTCGCCCGGTTCGGGCTGGTCGACCGCGAGCAGGCCGCAGATGCGTTCGACCTCGCGGTTCCGGTGATGGTGACCGGTGGACTCCGGGTCCTCGTCCGGATCGCGGACTTCCTGATGATCGGCATCGCGCTGGGGGACGCCGCCATCGCCGGACTGGAACTCGGGTTCCAGTATTACTTTATCGGCTTTGGATTGTCGCTGGCGATCTCCTCGGGGACGATCAGCGTCGTCTCCCGGCTCCAGGGTGCCGGCCAGCCCGACCGCGCGAATCTCGCGGTCAAGCAATCGGTATGGCTCGGACTCCTGATCTCGATACCACTTACCGTGGGTGCCTGGCTGTACGCTGAACCGTTCGTCGGACTGCTCAGCGACGATCCCGCGGCAGTGGAGTACGGCGCGACGTATCTCTCTATCGTGATGCTGTCGATGGCTCCGCGGTTCTGGTCGATGATCGCCGCTCGGGCGCTCGCGGGTAGTGCCGACACCCGGACGCCGATGTACGTGCGGTCCCTGACGCTGCCGACGAACGTCGTGATCAACGCCGTCCTGATCTTCGGGGTCGGACCGATTCCCTCGTTCGGGATCGCCGGGGCGGCGATCGGCACGGCGGTCGCCAACGCTGTCGCGGCGATCGTGTTTTTGGCTCTCCTCGTCTCCGGTGAGTACGCTGTCACGCTCCCGCTGCGCGGGCGACAGTTCGATCTCGACCTCATCACGGAGGTCCTCCGGGTGGGACTCCCGCTTTCGGGGATGCGCCTGGCGCAGACGTTCGCGCGGTTCCCGTTCCTGTTCATTCTGGGCGTTCTCGGGACGCCCGCGCTGGCGGCCTACGCGATCGCCCGGCGGGTGATGTTGCTGGCGTTGATGCCAGCGTGGGGATACTCGACGGCGGCGTCGACGCTCGTCGGCCAGCACATCGGCGCCGGCGACGACGACCTGGCGACGGCCTACGGGTGGCAGACGCTGCGGATCGCGCTGGTGACCCAACTGTTCCTGGCCGGTATTATCGTACTCGGAGCGCGGCCGATCGCACTCGCATTCGGGACGCAGTACGTCGGACTGACTGTTTCGTTCATCCGGCTGTTCGGGCTCGCCGTCGCGGGCTTCTCGATATCGCGGACGATGCGTGGGGGCCTCCGTGGGGCCGGCGACACCCGCTGGCCGCTGTATGCGATGATCGTCGGCGCGGTCTTCGTCCGCCTCCCCATCGCGATGCTCGCGCTCCCTGTCGGCTTCGGCATCACGCTTCTGGGCCTCGGTTTCGCACCCGGACTCGGCCTCGGCTTCCCGGCGGTGTATCTCGCGATCGCTGCTGACTTCTACGTGAAAGCTGCGGTGAACACTGGGCGGTTCTGGTCGGGGCGATGGCGAGCGGTCGCCCGCGCCTCGGGCATCGGGTCCGCAGATTGAGTCGCGACCCACGACGCACGAGCGCGCGGAACGGGCGGGCCCGTAACATAAAGTCGATCCCGACACGAACGCCGGTGATGACAGATTCTGCCCCCGAACCACGCGTCCGACGAGCGGCCGAGGTGACGTACGAATCGGTCGAATTGGCTGAGGGACTGCAAAAGGGCGTCCTGCTAAGCGACGAGCAGGAGACGCCCAACTTCGATATGCGCCGGTTCGTCCTCGAGCCGGGCGCCCGCGTTCCGCGGCATACGAACGAGGTGGAACACGAGCAGTTCGTCGTCGACGGCGAGTACGAAGTCGGCATCGGCGATGAGACGTACACTGTCGCCTCCGGCGACTCAGTTTTGATCCCCGCGGGCGTCGAGCACTGGTATTGCAACGATAGCGATCGCGAGGGCTCGTTCCTGTGTGTGGTCCCGCAGACGGTCGACCACATCACTGTCGTCGAGTGACCGACTCCACCCTCCCAGTACCTCTGTGGGGGCCGCAACCGACAACACGACCGCGCTCAGACAGTTATGTGCGACGACTGTGCGCACGGCCACGAATCGCTCGTGACGAGAACTCACGTCGCTGTAGACTCGGTATCGGTCTCCTGTTGGGACCGGAGTCGCGCCAGCCGCATTGCGTTGCCAGTCACGGCCGTCGTCATTCCCGCGTCGCCGGCCAGAACGGCCACCCAGATCGGAACGTAGCCGAACGGGACAGCTAGGGCCAACCCCGCTTTGACCGCGAGGCTGGACCAGATGTTCTGCCGGATGACGCCGTTGGCCTGCCCGGCGAGTTCGTACAGGTATGGGAGCTTCGAGAGGTCGTCGCTCATCAGCGCAATGTCTGCCGTCTCGATGGCTGTGTCGGTCCCCGCCACGCCCATCGCGACCCCTACCGTGGCCGTCGCAAGCGCGGGGGCATCGTTGACGCCGTCACCGACCATCGCGACGCCGTCGTGCGTCTCGGTCAACTCATCGATCGCATCGACCTTCGCCTCCGGCAGTAGTTCGGCGCGGTACTCGTCGACGCTGACCCGTTCGGCGATGGCGCGGGCCGTCCGCTCGTTGTCCCCAGTGAGCATCACCGTCCGTTCGACACCGAGATCGCGCAGGCGGTCGATTGTTTCCGTCGCATCCGGGCGGATCTCGTCGGCGACGGCGATGACCCCTTCGAGTTCATCTTCGGTCCCGACGAGGACGACGGTCTTGCCCTCGGCCTGGAGTTCGGGGACGGTGTCTTCGAGTAGATCAAGACAGTCGTGTCGGTCACAGAGTTCTTCAGCCGTTTGCGTGATGACACCGCCGTCGGTGGTCGCGTGAACGTGCGAGAGGTCGAAGCCGAGCCCCTCGAACAGTCCCGGCTTCCCCGCGAAGTGGGTCGTCCCGTCGAGGTCCGCGCGAACGCCTTTGCCCGTGATGCTCTCGAAGTCCTCGATCTGCGGATCACCGACTCGCTCAGCGCCCGCCGCGGTGACGATTGCCTCCCCGATCGGATGCTCGCTCCGCCGTTCGAGTCCGCGGGCGCATCTGAGCACGTCGGCCTCGGTGTTGCCGCTCAGGGGCACGACGTCGGTGACGGTGAGGTCGCCCTTCGTGAGCGTCCCCGTTTTGTCGAATGCCACCGCGTCGACGGCGCCCATCGCTTCGAGGTGATTGCCGCCTTTGATTAGCACGCCGTTTTTCGCGGCGCTGGTGATGCCCGAGACCACCGAGACGGGCGTGGAGATGACGAACGCGCACGGACAGGCCAACACGAGTAGCGTGAGCCCGTAAACGATGTACGTCGGCCACGAGGCGCCGAAGACGACGGGCGGAATCACCGAGACCAGCACGGCGAAGCCGACGACGACCGGCGTGTAGTACGAGGAGAACCGCTCGACGAACTGCTCGCGGTCGGTCTTGTTGGACTGTGCGTCCTCGACCATCTGGACGATTCGCGAGAGCGTGTCGTCGCCGGCTTCGGAGGTGACTTCGACTTCGAGGTACCCGCCCTCGTTGATCGTGCCCGCGTACACCTCGTCACCGGCCGCTTTGTCGACCGGGACGCTCTCGCCGGTGATCGGCGCCTGATTGACGGGGCTTTCGCCCTCTTGAACCACGCCGTCCATCGGTATCTTCTCGCCAGGGCGGACGACGACGACATCGCCGATGGAGACCTCGTCGACGGGCACGGTTACCGCCTCACCGTCGCGTTTGACGGTGGCCTCGTCCGGCGAAAGGTCCATCAGTTCACGCAGCGAGTCACGGGCGCGGTCCATCGAGTAGCGTTCCAGTAACTCCGCGACGCTGAACAGGAACGCCAGCGTGGCCGCCTCGAAGTAGAGCGATTCGCCGAAGACGAGGCTCGCGACGAGCGCCCCGCCGATGGCGATGCTCATCAACAGGTCGATGTCGAGACTTCGGTTCAGCGCGGAGTAGTAGCCGTTCCGGAAGATTACCTGGCCGGCGACGCCGACGGCGACGAGAAAGACCCCGTCGGCGACGAGGAGTTCACGACCGAGAACCGCCGCGACGAGGAAATTTGCCCCTGGGAGCGCGAACTCGAAGAGCAGTCCGATGCCGACGAACACGCCGCTGATCCAGGTCTTGATCGCCCGCGAACTCCGCCAGACGCTCTCGCGTTTGTCGCCTGCCTCGCCCGCGGTATCGGACTCACTCCCCGTCGATCCGGTCACCTCGTATCCGGCATTCTCCACTGCGCCGACGATGTCTGCCTCCGATGTCGATGTCGGGTCGTAGGAGACGTGCACACTCCCCGTGGTCGGTCGGGTGTCGTGCTCGGTAATGTCGATGTCCTCGAGAGCACTCTCCACCTTTCCCGCGCAGGAGGCACAGTCCATTCCGGGGACACTCAACTGGGCCTCGATACTCGAGTTTTCGACCGTGTATCCGGCCTTCTCGATCCGCTCTGTGATCGCTGTCGGCGTTGTCTCTTCCCCCGCGTACGTGACCGACACCCGTCCGGTCGTCACCTGAGGATCCACCACGTCGATACCGTCGAGCTGCTGCACACTGCGCTCGACCGTCTCCGCGCAGGAAGGGCAGTCCATCTCCGGGACGACGTACTCCACGACGTCGGCACGCTTCGTCGCCGCTCCCGAATCATCAGTCTCGTCGGCAGGGTCCCCGCCGTCGCCGGACGAGCGTGGGCGAGACGCGTCGTCCACATCGTCGGACCCGGTCTCGGTAGTCGTCATTACCAGGGGGTACGTGGCTCCGATTTATCAAACTAACTGCTATCTAATCGGCCTATAATGGCTTTCCTTATTACTCAAACAAGACTGAGTTATTAATCTGGGGGAACCGAAACCGCAGAAACTGCGGCTGTTATTCGTAGTCGAACGACTGCAGCGTCGCTGAGGTGCCTCCGTCGGTGGACTTCCAGACGACGCGGATGGTCCCACTATCGGAACTAGCGTTTACCTCAAACGTGTCTCCGGCACTCACAGAACTCCCGCCGCTGATGGTGTTTGCGAGTGATGACACGGAACTCCCCGAATTGGCGATGTCACCGTTCGCGTATAGATTCGCAGCCTCAATCGAATCACCATTCGTGTGTGTGATGGTCGCGTTGTTTCCGTTGTCCAGACTCGTCGAATTGATCTCGAACGTCGCCTGCGGTGAGGACTGCTGGACTTCCTGACCGAGGTTTAGGACGAACGTCCCGATGACGGCCGCGAGGATCACGGTAATCGCGACCATCAGGATTACGCCGATAACGGGACTGACCGCCCGGTCTTCTGTAAATAACTTCTTGATGTTCATCGGTTGGACTCTACGCTATCTTTCGCGTTCTCACACATAACCTTAGGGCTCTAAGTTTCAAAAATGGTAATTCAACTGTCAGCACGTGGTCCCATTTAACTACTCTGTGAGCGTCTCTTCGGCTTGTTTCGGTCAAATCGTGGGAGTGAAACACATCTATGACTGTGGGTGGGGAACTATCATCGTCGATTACTGACGCCGGCCGTCGGGCGGCCCAACGACTGCCAGGCAGTCCCGAGGAAACAGAGTCCGGCCGCACCCGTGATAGCGAGCGGGGTGGGATTGTCTGCGGCCGCGACGATCGGACCGCCGACGAACGCGCTGAAGGCAAGTGAAATCACCCTCACGAGCAGGTAGACCCCCCCGAGGGTCCTGGAGAGCGCGGACGACGAGTTCTTCGCGCTCGCGAGTCGCGCCGCCCCGGCACCGACGACTGCGACGAGATACAGAAACAGCGGAACCGCCACCGGATAGTACGGCGCGACCAGGGGCACAGCGACTTCAACGAGGTCGTATGCGACGATCAAGAGGTACGGCGGCACCTGCGCGGGCGGGAATCCGACGAACTTGAGCAGGTACAGTACGGCAATCGCTGCGTCCGCGACGGCCACGTCGCGGCCGAGGAGGGTCGTTCTGAGGGACTGATGGGAGACCATATCTCAGCCTACGACGCCCGCAGGCATCAGACTGCAACAGATTCACGCGTAACAACGGTTGTCCGAACCACGACCGCCCTCTCGTATGCTATCGCCGCTGGCACGTCTGGTCCGATGGCTCCAAACGCTGGGAGCGACAGCCACGGGCGTGGATTCGCGTGAAGCGCGGACTCCCGCCGCTGGGCCCACGCGGCGGACTCAAGACGGCGAGGCTACGACGGGGTAGGGCGGCCGACAATGACGCCTCCGAACGGGTGGAGAGCGTCGCTGTGTCCCTCGCTGGATACCCCAGACGATATCACCGGGCGGCGAGTCCGTCCGGATATGCTTCGACAGGCTCGCGAGTTCGGTCCGGCCTTGCTGGTGCCGCTGGCGTGGCTTTTTGTCACCGCCGCGCACCTCGGTGCCGTCGCGGCGTCGACACTCTTCGTCGCTCACGTCGTGATGTCGGTGCTCCTCGCAGTCTTCGCGGTGACCGGGCGCGCGGATATGCGCGAGGGGACGCTCCGCGTGTGGTGGTGGATCATCGCGATTGGCCTCGTTGTGACGTTGCTCGGGACGGCCGGCTTCCGGATCGACACTGGAGGGGCGCTGCTCCAGTCGCTCGCGCTGTACGGCTGGATGCTCCTCCCCACGGCCGGGTTCGTCGACACCGCGCGGCGCGGTGCCGACAGGCCCTGGCTCTACTACGGCGGGGGCCTTGCGTCAATACTCGGCGCGGTCGGGTACGGGGTAGGATTCGTGACGGCGTTCCCGTTGCTCCAGGTCGCAGGGCTCGTCGCGGTGGGGGTTGGTCAGACGGTCGCTATCGTCGACGCAGCCTTCGCCTCCTAAACGGCGCGCGACAGACGACGCCCGGTCCTCTCAGAGGAACTCGGTGTTCTGCGGTCCGTTGGTGATGTGTACCTCGAACGGCATCGTGTCCACCCGGTCCTGTTCGACGAGATGCCAATAAGTCTCAGCCATCTCGTCGGGGTCGAGGAACGTCTCCGACCCACGGTCTGGTGCTCGCTCCCGTGCGTCGGGCCCGTCGATCTGGCCATCGATGACGATGTGTGCGACGTGGACGCCTTCGGGGCCGAACTCCTGAGCGATGTCCGTCGCCATCCCGCGAGCGGCGAACTTCGCCGCGGTGAACCCGATGGTCCCGCCGAGGCTTCGGACCGCGGAGGTCGCCCCGGTGAAGAGGACGGTCCCACCGCCGCGTTCGGTCATATCGCTCACGGCCTCCTGCGAACAGACGAACGCGCCGCGCGCGCCCACCTCCAGCGCCCGCTCGAAGTCCTCGACGCTCGCGTCCATCAGCCCCTGCCACGACGCGCCGCTGGCGTGATTCACGAGAACGTCTACGGGCCCGAAGATCTCTCGAACGGTCTCGAAACTCTCTCTGATCTCGTCGATATCGCGGAGGTCGGTTGGCACCGCCAGGCCTGCACCCGCTTCGGGGAGGTCTGCCGCGAGGTCTTCGATGAAGTCCGCCGACCGGGCGAACAGGGCCACCTGACAGCCCTCAGCCGCGAACTTCCGTGCGAGCGACTCGCCCAGTCCGGAACCGACGCCGGCGATGATGGCAGTGCGTGCCATATCCGCTGCTCGACCGTCTGCTGCAAAACTGTGGTGGTCACCGCCATCGACTCGGAACTGCTGCCTCGGGTTCAAACTGGCCCCGAACGCTACGCCCGGCCGCTGCCGACGTAGGCGAGGCCGAGACTGCCCAGAAAAATCAGCGCGCCCGCGAGAAGACTCGGCAGTACGTCGGCCAGATCCCCGACGAGGCCGATTACCAGCGTCACAGTCGCGATGGCGGTCGAGAGCGGTGCCATCCTCAATTGCTGTCGGAACGCTCGAACCGACCAGTACGCCGTCTCCAAGACCGATCCGACTGCAGTACCGAGGCTTCGGCTCCCCTGTGGGTTCTCCACTGACTCGAACCCGGACAGTGCCGCGTGATCCACCACGAGCAGTTCGCCCGTGTGGATCCGTCGGTCACGTTCGTCAGTCACTTGCAGGAGCGTCACCTGACCGTCGCCGACGCCGACGACGCGATAGACGCCACTGTCGTAGTCGGCAACGGTCGGACGTAGGTGATCGTAGACGCTTGGTTCGGTCACTCGTTCGCTCGGTGGTGGTTCGTCGCTCATCGAATCAGTTCCACGGACCGCAACTTCGACTCCCCCTTACCCGTGGCTCTGGCCACCTTCCTCGTGGGGTTGGACGACGACGAAGCCATTCGATCCGGTGAACTCCATCTGCAGCGTCTCCCCGGACTTCTGCCCGATCTCGATTGCTTTGTTCGTCGCGATCGATGGCGAGAGGTTCGTACTCCAGGCGACGGTGGCGTCGGGGTCTGTCTTGACCGGCGGCGTCATCACGAGTGGGTCGCCGAACGTCGTGATCGCGACTTGGCCCGGTCCCGAGAGGTACACGTTCGTCAGCCCGCCCGCGGCGGCGCCCGAGAGGCTCCCGACGGTGTTGATCTCGAATTCGACGTTCGATTCGAACGCGAGGACGTCGTTGCCGTTGACAGAGATCGACTCGTTTGGGTCGAGATCGAGTACCTGTACCTTCTTGCCCTGATCGGCGATGTACAGGTGTCCGTCGCCCTCGGCTTCCATTACTGGCGTTCCTTCGCCGCTGACGGCCTCCTTGACGAAGCCGGTGATACCGCCCTCGGCCGACGACCTCCCGGTGAAGGTCATCTCGCCGGTGTAGGCGATCATCGTGCCTGCCTTGACCATCACCGTCCCCTCGACCGGAACGTCGAGCAGTCGGCTGTTTTCTTTCTGGAATCCGTCGCCGCCCGTTTCGGGCGCGTTCGACCGCGTGAACTCCTCTAACTCCATATCACCGGTATCGGTGCCTGGTAACTAAATCGCACTGGAGAGTCAAATCTGGGTTTCACCGACGCTGTGCCGTCGACAGACCCAACGGATCACAGAGCGCGCACTCACCGACATCGTCGAGTCCTCGGACACATACGATCTCAAAGCAGGCCCTGAATGGAATCGCGTTGCGGCCCCGCCTCCGGAGTGAATCTCCTCCGGACTTACCCCGGGATCCGTAGCAGCCAGCGGGATCCACCCTGAGGCTCTCAGCAGACAGTGGAATCTATTCTGCGGTCCTCAGTCACCCGCAAGCCGGACCGACACCGGACCATCCTCCTGGGTCGTGATGATCCCGTCGAACAGTTGCTTCAGCGTGTTCATCGTCTGATCGTCGTGAGCGCTGGCGTCGATCGCGAAGATGCCCAGCCCATCGACGCTCTGCACTCGACCGGTGAAGACGTGGAGGAAGCGGAAGACGGTCTGGAGATCCGAGTACATCAGCAGCGTCGACAGGGAGTGCAGCATCACGCGATTCTGCTCGATCTCCTGGTTCTGGTAGAACGACTGGAGGAACTCCGAGAGTTTGATTCCGATACCAGTCATATCCACCGGAGAGGAGGTGTACCTGATTCGGTCAGTGTCGCGGACGTCGCCGACACCTTGCTGGCGCGTCACGCAGTCGATCACCGCGACTGGCCGGTTCTCGTACGGCGTGCGCTTCTGGAAGTCGTCGAGGACGCGGTCGGCCCCGTCTTTGGTGGTAACGATGATCGCCCCTTCGCCCTTCTCGGTACCTGATGCCAGGACGTCGAACGCGAGCGACCGCTTGCCGGACAGCGGTGGACCGCTCACCAGGATGTTCGTTCCCGGAGGGACCTCTCTGTCGAGGTCCGGGCCGAGGTCATACATCTGGGGTCCTCGGCGTCGAGCCGCCAGCTAGAACTTCGGGGTCGGTCGTCCGATTGATCGACTCGCCGGGAGTCATTAGATGAGTAAACCATATCGGTTCCAGATAATATTCTTTTTGATCCTGCCGGTCGATTACCCGCTGTTACTGTCCGAATTCAGACGTTTACGTTCAGACGAAGCCCCCTGCAGCGACTCGTCCGGCGACGAAGCCGACCGCAGCGAGGAACATTCCCCGCTTCAATCGTCGCTGCGCCACCGACGGATCGCTGAAGGACCGGCGCGTCGCATCCATCATTACCGCGTCGGCCGCCCCGACGAGGACGACGTAGGCCAGCCCGAACGTTCCCATCAGGTACGGGATCGCGCTGGCCCCGACCGCCACGAGAAGGACGAGCGCAGCGATCCGGAGTGCGCTCGACTCGCCGATCACGATCGGGAGCGTCCGAAGCCCCTCCTCGCGGTCGCCTACGAGATCCTCGACGTCCTTCACGATCTCCCGCGTCACAGTCGCCAGCGCCGCCAGGGCGAACAGCACGAGGACGGCTGGGTTCCAGAGGCGGCCCACTGCTGCAGCCCCGAAGAGGAACGTCGAGCCGGTCAGATACGCCACGACGACGTTGCCGATGGCCGGGAGCCCTTTGAACACCTCTGTATATGCGACGAGTGCTAGGAGGTTCGCCACGGCAATTGCGAGCGCGGCGAGTGGGAGTGTGAGTGCAGCGACCACTGCACTGAGAAACAGCGCAGCACTAAACACCAGGGTACCGCGCGCTGAGATAGCGCCGCGAGGAATCGGGCGATCCGGACGGTTGATCCGGTCGATGTCGCGGTCGAAGTAGTCGTTGATCGCGTTGCCAGCGGCAGTCGCACAGACGGTCGCTATCACCGCCGCCGCTATGGCGAGCGGGGCCGCCTCGAACCCCTGCGCGACGAACGCCCCAGTAAACGTGAGGACGCCAGCGGCGATCGCGTTGCCCAGCCGCGTGAGGTCCAGCAGGCCGCGAAGCGTCGCGGTCGCCGTTCGCCTGCCTGTATCCATACCTACTCCGTGTCCGCGGCGACGGAATAAAGGGCGCGAAGTCAGCCGGTTCTCGGCACTTCGATTCTGTGGTCATCTGCCGACAGGTTCCTGTCGGCGGAAGCCGAACAATCGAGTATGGCCGCCGATGCGATCGGTGATGACGACCGCCGGGTAGCCAGTTGCGGCAGCGACGGCGCGGTATTTAGCCCTGCGGAGGCGTACCGATACTGCCTGTGGCGGACCTGGGATCCGTCCCGGCGGACGGTCGCATTCATCGCACTCAACCCGTCGACGGCGGACGCACACACCGACGACCGGACGGTCTCGACGTGCGTTCGATTCGCCCGAGACTGGGGGTACGGACGTCTCATCCTCGGAAACCTCTTCGCCTACCGGGCGACGGATCCGGCAGAGTTGAAGCGCGCCAGCGATCCGGTCGGGCCGCGAAACGACGACTACCTCCGCCAGATTGTCGAAACGGCCGACCGCGTAATCGCCGCCTGGGGGGTCCACGGGACGCACCGTGACCGTGCGAGCGATGTCGTTGCCGAATTCGATGTCGACTTCCACGCGCTGACGACGACGCAGAACGGGCACCCCGGCCATCCGCTGCGGAAGGCAGCCGATCTGGAACCGGAGCCGTGGCCGTAGGCGAGGCTTCGAACGCTTCGCAACCGTCGGTCGGTTCCGGGCACGGTTTATACGCCCCGCGGTACCATTCACTTATGAATGACCGACGCGTGGCCGGTGCTCGACTCCGAGACCGAGTACGAGAACCCGTACTTTGCGGTCGAACGGGAAACCGTCGAACAACCGGACGGGACCCCGAACGACTATTACCGAATCGACTTCGATGCTGAGGGCGGCGTCATCGCGTTCGGTCGTTGTGATCGGCGACGATCGTCGCGTACTCGTCGTACGTGGTTCCGTCATCGGCGACCGTGTTGAGCCGCCCCCGGAATGCTTCGTAGTGATCGCCGAAGTGATCCGCTCGTCCCGCGAGAAACCGGTATCGATCGCCTAACTTCAGTTCGCGAACCTCCGACGGCGAGAATCGGAGCAGTTCGGAGAGACGAGCGCCGTCGGTCTCCCAGATATTCAGCTCTTTCGTCTGTAGCGGCTCGTCCCGGATCGTCCCCTCGAGTCGGTTCCAGAGAGTGCCGAAGAGTGCTTTCGCCTGTGAGAGGAGATAATCTACGTACCGACGAGCCGGGTCGGGACCGACGTCGACGCTCCCAGTGAAGTCGCAGTAGTACGCCGGGGTCCCGTAGTGGTTCCAAAGGACGTAAGCCGTCCTAACCATCGTCTCACGGGTTTCTGCTTCGCCCGAAACGTATCGTTCTGCGAGTTCACGGAGATTGTTGGTCTGTTCCTGATCGGCGGTGATGACGTTGTAAACGTCGTCAAGCAGGCGAAGCTTGACCGCTCGTTCGACGATATACTCCTGAAGATCGTCGTGAACGTCGACGCCGTGTACGTTGTCGATACCCTCTGTCGGCAACGACGCCCAGGGTTCCTGTTCCTTCCACCGACGCTTCGTCGCCGCGATGTCGACTCTGTCACCGGTTGGTGCCCGCACGTAGGCGGCGGTATCGTCGAGTTGCTTAGTTGCGGCGGCCTCGAGCGTCGTATCGACGAGATTGAGATACTTCGGCTCGACCTCCCACCGGGTCTCCTCGTCGTTGACGCGCTCGAAGAACGTTTCGATGGCCTCGGCGGCGTTCGATCCGTACTGTTCCCGCCGCAGGAGCATCGGCACGAACCAGCCGTCAGCGGTCAGTTTAGCGAGCGTCTCGCTCCGACAGCCGAACTCCCGTAAGACGTACTCGTCGAAAGTGAGGCGGTCGAGCGCGCCCGGATTGATGAACCCCGCTACTCGCCGGTAGAGCAACGGATAGTCGCTTGCCCATCCGCAGGCTTTCGTGTAGTACGAGAGCGGAATCCGCCGTCTCGATCCGTCAGAGCCACCTGCCTCGTCGTAGAGTTCCTCGAAGAACGATCGGCGCGGGTACCCCTCGCGAAACGCCGACATCGATGCCGGTGGATCGTCGATCGCGTCCTGGCGCTGTGTTTCGATCGTTCCCCAGAGGTCGCCGTCGAGCGGCATACGAATCTGTTCAGGACCCGACTGCTTAGTATTTGAGTCTAGTGGAACTACGCAGTTGTAAAGACACGCGAGGCCGGAAGGCAAAATCCCATTGGCACGTTGCTCACTGACGTTAGTGCATCGACAGAAGAGAGCCGGAGGAGGGATTTGAACCCTCGACCTATTCCTTACGAAGGAATCGCTCTGCCAGCTGAGCTACCCCGGCACGGTCGTCGTTACGCACTCAGTTGTACTGCGATGATTTAGAAAAGGCTTCCGAATCAACGCGCCGTCAGGCGGACGTCGAGGCAGACGTTGTACTCGTGAGGCGCGTACGATCGGACGATCCGCTCGGTTTCGACATCCACCTCGTACGTCGGTTCAGCGGCCTCGCGGATGGCCCGTTCGCCCGGCCCGAACGGATCGTCCTCGTGCTGGATGTCGTAGTAGTGAAGCACGCACTCCTCGCCAGCGAGCATCACCGCCGTGTCCAGGAACTCGTCGGCGCTGTGAGGGAGGTTCATCACCAGGCGATCGGTCCAATGGGCGTATTCGCCGGTGAGGTCCCGGACGTCCCCTTCGATTGCGGTCACCCGATTGGCGACACCGTTGCGGCGGGCGTTCTCGCGGAGGTAGGTCACGGCCGTCGCGTTGAGATCGCAACCCACCACCTCGGCTCCCCGGCCGGCCATCGGCACGGCAAAGGGACCGACGCCGGCGAACATATCCAGAGCGCGCTCCCCCGCAGCGACCTGTTCGATCACGCGGTGCCGCTCGGTCGCGAGCCGCGGCGAGAAGTAGACGGCCGCGATGTCCAGCGCGAACTCGTAGCCGTACTCCCGGTGGACGGTCTCCGTCGACTCACCGAACAGCACGTCCCACTCGCGGACGCGTAGTTCGCCTTTCACCTTCGAGGCACGGTTGACGACGGTCGACGCTCGGAGGTCCGAGTCGACAATGGCGTCGGCGATCCGCCGGGCGCGCTCCTCGTCGTCCTCGTCGAGAATGACGATGTCCCCGAGTCGTTCGTACGAGGGTTCGAAGCTCAGAACCTCCGTGGGCGTCGTCTGCGTCTCCCGCGCGGGAGCGTCGTACGCGACGACGTCGTACTGCTCCGGGACTGCTTCCGCGTCGGCGACGGGGATGTAGAGCGATCCGTCCTCGACGGTGATCTCCCGCTCGCGGTCGAGGAGGTCGCGCGACGCGAGCGCGCTCCGGACCGCCTCGCCTTCGCTCGTCGGGACGCGGACACAGGGGACAGTCATACCAGCGAGTTGCGAGCGATCGGAGTAAGCGTGACGTTTCGACGTGACTACGGCGGGCCTGCCGCACTACTTGGCCGCGCCTGCAGCCGTCGACCCGGAGTCCGACGCGGCGGCGTCCACATCACCGAAGATGGGGACATCGACGAGCGCTTGCGTTCCAGTCGGTTCGTTCTCCCGGAACTCGACGGCTCCGTCGGCGATGTCGACGCCCCACTTGACGATCCAGAGTCCCAACCCGCTTCCGTGCTCCAGCGCCGTCTCGGTCCCCGATTCGAGCACGGCTACCTCACTTTCGTCGATACCGGGCCCCTCGTCGACAACAGAGACCCGCGCAGAGTCACCCCGGATATCGACATCGACGGAGATCCGAGCGACACCGTCTCCGTAGTGAGCGGCGGCGTTTTCCAGCAAGTTTGTGAACACGTACCTGAAGGCGAATGCGACCTCGACGTCGGGTGAGGGCGGATCGATGTCGATCCGCACGGCGTGGTCCCTGCGGACGGTATCGACCGCCTGCTCCAGTATTGCGGCTAGCGACAGTGGATCGGACGGTTCGTGCGCCAGATCGAATAATTCGATGGCCTGCCGACCTTTCTCGCCGAGTCCGTCGATACGCATCGCCCGCTCCTGGATGATCTCGGCTTCGTCGCCAGAGAACTGGTCTGCATAGCCGTGGATCACGTTCGTCTCGGTCCGCATATTGTGTCTGAGGACGCGGTTCAGCACTTTCAACCGCTGTTGCTGTCTGCGGTACTCGCTGATGTCGTGGAAGGTGATGACGCGGCCGATGGGCCGATCCCGGATATCGACGATCGACGTGACTCTGACGTCGTAGGCCCGACCGGAAATCCCGTCGCCGATCGTGAGCACGCCGTCGAGATTTCCCTCCGAGGGAACGGTTTCGTATTCGGGGATGTACTCGCTGGCGGGGGCACCCAGGATTTCTCTCCGATCGCCCTCGACGATGGTGAAGAAGACGTCGTTCGCGTAAACGACGTAGTCGTTCCTGTCGACGACGACAGCGCCCTCGTCCATCTGATCGAAGAGGTACTGCCGAGCGCGTTTGGTCGGCGTCGGACTCGTCTCGAACAGGCGATGTCGACTGATGGCGTACAGGTAAGCCACGCCCGAGATCGAGAATGCAATCGGCGTCGGATCGATAGGAAGTCGCGGGAACACGCCCGCTAGGAACAGTCCGTTCGTGAGCCACGGCGCGAAGACGCCGAGTAAAAGAATGGCGCCCTGGCGCTTGATCGCCGTCGCTCCACTTCTGAGCGTCCCGAGCAGTGGCACCGTCCCTACGGCGCCGAGGAAGTATGTGTAGGCCGCGATCACCCAGTACCACACGCCGCCCATCTGCAGGTGGATGACGCCGTTCGGCCCGACGAACGACTGCTCGATGAAGAGGAGACTGTGCGAGTCACTCGTGAGCGCCAGCAGGACCGTGCCGATCGGAACGACCGACAGCGCGGAGACGATCCAGGGACGGATGAACTGATCGTTACCCGTGTACTCGAGCGCGAACAGTGTCCACGCGAACGGAATCAACCCGACGCCGACTGACGATAGTTCCGTCCAGAACACTTTGCCGTCCAGGGTCGCGGCCTGGAGTTTGAAACTGATACAGGCCGACCACCAGGCCTGCCCGACCAGTAGCCCGACGAGCGGGGTCGCCCCGGGTTCGGGACGCTGTCGCCAGGCGAGAATCGCTGCCGACGTGCCGACCGCCACCGAGAGAAACAGCACCAGAACCAGCGGATGCGGCAATGCCATTCGTTCTCAGGCTATACAGCCATCCCACGTAAAAAGAAGGGGTGACCAGGAAGCTGTCTCAGCCGCTCACATACCGGTCACCAGAAAGCCGAGAAACACCGCGAAGACGACGAGGTGTTTGACGTTGGAAGCCACTGTGAGTGAGCGGTGGTCGGCGATCCGTCCGAGGCACCCAATCGCGCAGAGACTGTAGCCAATCCCGACGAGGAGTGCCACCGTCAGGGTGACTGACAGCAGTTCAAACAGGAAGGCTAGCACCAGGAAAGTCGCGAGACCGAGCGAGAGTACGTAGAGCAGTTGTCGCGTCCGATCGACGCCGACGACGGTCGGGAGCGTCGCAACGTCGATTGCGTCGTCACCCTCCATATCGGCCACGTTCGGAATTTCCGTGTTGATGAATCGGTCGACGAGGAAGTAGACGAACACGACGGCGGCCGTGGGGGAGAACGCTGCCTCCGCAAACGTGAGGGGGAGGAAGGTGAGCGTTACTGCCCATCCGAACGCCACGAGCGTTGAATTCACGAGCAGAACGTTTTTCAGTCGATCGAGACCCGAGCTGAGCGTCGGGAGCCAGTCGGACCCATAGAGAATCCAGAACGCTCCCGGGAGAAGCGTGAGCCCGAACGTGAGCGGCCCTCCGGTAAGCGAGATGGTGAGCGCGAGGCCGTACGAACCAGCGGTGAGAACCGACAGGATCGTTTCGTGCCGGCGGATGAACGCGCTCTGTCTCGGATTAGTCAACTCGTCGGTGTCTGCGTCCGCGATCCGATCCCCAGCGTATACGGCGAACGTGAGCAGGCCCACGACAACCGCTGCAGGGAAGATAGGCACCGATAACGCAGTCGCGACGATCGCACTCTCGATCATCGCGATGAGGACGAGGTGAACTGTACTATACATCAAGACGTCTCTGACGCGTCGACTCCGTCGGCGGAGTGTCCCCGCGACAGAACTGTACCACGAAACCGTACTGTCCGTGCTTGCGTACACGTTTCTCGATTCACTAGCCATAGGTCTGGACGGTGGCCTGTTGCCCCGCCGACCCAGGATAGCCAGGGGCGAAAAGTTAAACTCCCGATATATAATAAAACAACTGTCACTTCTGATTTTCTAAACCGATAATTGGGACTCGCAGTTCTCTCGCACGGTTTCCGCGGCGAAAGTATCTTTTTGGACTCTCTTCTGGCCGAAGTTATCAGACATCCTATGTGTACTTCGGCCCCGCTACTCTGCCGGCACGACGAGCACAGGCGTGTCGGAGAGACGGACCACTTTCTCCGCGACGCTACCCAGCACGAACCGCTCGACGCCCCTCCGCCCGTGCGTGCCGAGCACGACGAGATCAGCGCTCGTCCGCTCGCAGTGATCGAGTATCTCTCGGTGTGGGATCCCGTGTTCGACGGCCTCGTCGCTTCCAACCTCCGCGTCGGTCGCCCGCCCGGTAACTCGCCGGACCGCTTTCGCCGCGGCCTCCTCGAAGGCCGCCGTGGTCTCGCTCGATCTGAGTCGCCCCTCCGGCACGACCGAGAGCGTGTAGATGGAGGCACCGAGCCGGTCGGCGAGATCGACGCCCCACCGCTCGGCCGGGACTGCGGCGTCGCTCCCGTCCGACGGGATGACCACGTTCCGGTACGGTCGCTGGGCGGTCGCCTCCTCCCGAACGGTCAGGACCGGGACCGGCGAGAGGCGGACGACCTTCTCGGCGACGCTGCCGAGGACGTACCGGTCGAGTCCGGTGCGACCGTGCGTTCCCATCGCGATCAGATCGATTCCCTCCCGCTCGACAACCGACAGGAGTTCCTCGTGCGGGAACCCGGTTTCAACCGCAGTTTCGACTGCCACCCCTGCGTCCTGGACACGTGCCGCCGCATCGGTGACGACGTCTTCGAGTTCGGCTTCGACTTCCGAGCGCTCTGCGACGCTCGACATTTCGTAGGGGTCGACGACGGCAACGAGGTGTACTGTCGCCGCTGTCTCCACCGCAAGCGAGATTCCGTGCTCGAGTCCCGGCACTGAACCTTCGGTCCCATCGAGCGGAACGAGTATTCGGTCAATTTCGACTGACATTGATTGGCTCATATACCTCTGTTCATCAGGTGCTGAGAAAAAATCCGTCCCTGCGAGTCGGCCGCGTGCTCACTCGCTTCTGTCAGCGTCGTTCTCGTCGGTTTTAACCACGTTTTCGTCGTTGTCGGCCACGTTTGCGGCCTCGTTACCCCCGTCCGTATCCTCGGTAATCTCGCTTCCGTCCCCGTCAGTCATCGCTGGATCAGGCGCGTCGGCCTCCGGCCGGGCACCTTCGAGATACGATCCGACCGTGGCGGCCGCCGCCTCGGGTTCGGTGTAACTGTCGCCGAGGCCGACCTCCTGCCGGTGCCACTCCCCCTCGCCGACGTAGACGTCAACCCACCAGTACAGCGTCAGTCCTTTCGTGAACCCCACGATGCGGACACGGTGGTCGCCGCGGTCGTTCTCGTAGACGGCCGTCCGGTCGCGATACTGCGCTGCCCACCCATCGGGAAGTTCGATGTCGTACGGGTCCCCGGGGCGGAACTCCTGGAAGTCGACGGACGGAGCCTCGTCGATCATCGCAACTATGAAATACCGGGGCGAAGCCACCTTGTACCTCCCGGTTCAACCCCCTCTGCGTGGTCGGACGACCCGCGTACTTAGCATCAAACCCCCGCTACTCGCTCACGATCGACCGCGAGGAGTTGGTGACGACCAAGAGACTGCTCGCGGCCATCGCGACGGCCGCCAGAAGCGGATTGAGGACGCCCGTGATCGCCAGTGGGACGGCGACGAGGTTGTACACGAACGCCCACCCGAGGTTCTCGCGAATCCGGCGGTGCGTGCCGCCGGCGACCTCGAAGACCGTGGGAACGGCGTCGAGGCCCTGTTCGACAATCACCGCGTCGGCCGCACTTCCGGCGAGATCGGTCCCCGACGCGAGCGCGATTCCGACGTCGGCAGCCGCCAGCGCCGGTGCGTCGTTCGACCCGTCGCCGACCATCGCGACAGTCCCACGCGAGCGGAGACGCTCGACCGTCTGCGCCTTCGCCGCCGGCGGGACGCCCGCAAACACTTCGTCGATCGCCTCGTGTCGACGGAACCCCTCGGCCGCCCGCTCGTCGTCACCGGTGAGGACGACCACGTCCCGATCCGCACCCAGTGCTGAGACGACCCGGTCCCACTCCTCGCGAGGTGCGTCGCCGACGTCGAGCACGGCCTGTACTCGCCCTGACCAGCCGACAACTGTCGGCACACGCCCCTGGTCGCGGATTCGCTCCACTGCGTCGCTGACCGGATTCGGGATCGTGTGCGCTCGCGACCGGAGACATTCGGGCGCTCCAACCGCGACGTCGACCTTCCCCTCGGATGCTGGCTCCTCGGCTCCGCCGCCGGTGCTCACGGTCCCGATCACTCCCTTCGCGTGAACTGTCACGTCGGTCACGTCCGGAAGCGCGTCCGGCCCTGCGTCCACGACCGCCGCAGCGATCGGGTGGGAGGCGTACCGCTCGACGGCGGCGGCCAGTTCGAGCGCCCGTCGCTCTCGGGCCTCGGCGTTGGCCGCGAGTGTCGCGGATGCGAGGCCCCCACCGTCGGTGCGGCCGCCATCCGCCGTGAGTGCCCCACTTTCCTCGCCGGCCCCGACTCCGACGACGTCGACGACGCGCATCTCTCCGTCGGTCAACGTCCCGGTCTTGTCGAACACGACGACCTCGGCGTCCGAAGCGTCCTCAAACACTGCCTCGGAGGCGACGATCACGCCCGCGTCGGCCGCGTCGCGAATGCCAGCCGCGACGGCCAGCGGCGTTGCCAGACCGAGCGCGCACGGACAGGAGACGACGAGAACCGTCAGTCCGGTGAGAACCGCGTCCGTGACGGGCGTTCCGAGCGCGAGGGACCCCACCGTCGTGAGGGTCGCGAGCGCGACGACGAGCGGGACGAACACGGTCGCTAGTTTGTCAGCAAGGCGCTGTGCGCCCGAGCGCGACGACTGGATTTCCCAGAGTAGTTCGACCAGTCGATCGAGCGTGCTGGTGGCGGCCTCGCTCACCCCGACCGTGATCGGATCGTCGGTGACGACGGTGCCGCCGAGCACCTCATCGCCCGGCCCGCGGCGATCCGGGACCGACTCTCCGGTCACGAGCGACTCGTCGACCGCGGCGCTGCCCTCGATGACGACGCCGTCGATGGGGATCCGCTCACCCGGTCGGACGACGACGCGTTCGCCCGCGGTCAGATCCTCCACCGAAACGGTCTCAGTCGATCCGTCGGCGGCGAGCCGCGTCGCCTTGTCGACGCGGGCGCTCGTCAGATCCGTCAGTCGTCCGGCGGCACGCCGCTTGATCCGGTCCTCGTAGTAGTTCCCAACGGTCACGACGAGCACGATTGCCACGCTCACGTCGAAGTAGAGATGCGTGCGCCCGGCGACCATCGCGCCGACGCTAAAGAGGTAGGCCGACATCGCCGCGAGTGCGACGAGCAGGTCCATATTGGGCTGCTCAGCGCGGAGGCTGACCCACGCCCCACGGAGAATCGGGTACCCGGTGTAGAAGAGCACGATCGATGACAGCACCCAGACGTTGCCGAGAACGTAGAGTCCGTCTAAGCCGCCGAGATCGACGAACGGCTCGAATCCGAGGTATGTCGGGTACAGAAAGACCGCGTACCAGATCATCACCATCATCCCGAAGACCCCGCCGCCGATGAGGAACGTCGCCAGTCCGTCCCGCTCCTCGTCGTCCTCGTCCTCGGGATCCTCGATCTCGTAGCCGTACCGCGAGAGCCGTTCGTCGAGTTCGCCCACGTCGGTGCGCTCTGGATCGTACGTGACCGAGAGCATATCCGTCGCGTACGACGCCGCTACCGCGTAGACACCGTCGTCGTCCGCGGCGGTCGATTCGATGAACGTCTCGCAGGTCGCACAGTGCATTCCGTCGACCGCGAGGTACGTCTCTTCCGCGCTGTCCGGCACCTCGCTATCCGGTGTCTCGCTCGTCGCGGTGTCGAGTTCGTCGTCGATATCTGTCAAGCCAGCGTTCTCAGGGCCGCCGATCGATCGGGTGACTTCCAGACACCCGCGACAGCAGTACGTGCCCGCAACGCCCTCGTCGGTCACCGGCGGATCCGGCGTCGGGAGATCACACAGCGAACAGGTGTCGGTGTTTGAACTCATTGGTCACCCCAGCGGCTGGTAGATCGGAAGCATCGGATGCGGGATGTGGATGCCAACGAGCAGCAACCCGTGTGCGAGCGGCAAATATCCGAGGGCGAGGAAGGCGACGCCCAGGACGCGGTGCAGCGTCCGGCGGCGTCCGACCGACAGCGAGCCGAGCGCCGTGCCGTAGACGAAAAGCGTCGGGAACGTCCCGAGCCCCAGAAGCGACAGGAGAAACGCCGCCCGGAACGGATCACCGATCGCGAACGCGTACAGGTACGCTGGAAACGTGATCGGACAGGGCAGAAACGCGTGTCCGACACCGAGCCCGGCGATCCGGACATCGCCGACGAGCGCGTCGACGCGACTCGTGAGGGCAGCGCTGACGCGTCCGAAGACGGCCGAGAACCGCCCCGGCAGCCGAACGACGCCGCGGGAGCCGCCGCTGAGGTAGGATGCACCCGTCGCCATAATGAGTACGCCCACGACAATTCCCGTCGCGGCCCGGACGCTGTTTCCGACCGCGACGACGGCATCGGCTGCGCCGACCGTGAGTGCGCCAACGAGAGCCAAGACTGCTCCGACGACGGCGTACCCGCCCGCTCGACCGAGGTTAAATAGCGCGTGCTGCCTGACCTGTCGGACCGAGAGCCGGCTTTCGGCTTCTTTGGTGGCCTGCAGCCGATCGGCGTAGACGCTCACGAGCGGCCCACACATCCCCAGGCAGTGCGCCCCGCCAAGCGCGCCAACCACGAGAAAGACTCCCGCCTCGACGTTCGACGCCGGTAACTCGCCGAGACCCGCGGCTGACAGGAGCGCCGCATCGGTCTCTACCGTGGGCGGTATCGGCACGGCCGATCAGACCGCCTCTTCGCCGGTCGCGGCTTCTTCGTGAGAGTTGTGGCCTGCTCCGTCGTTCGGTGAAAAGAGCAGGTACAGACTCACGGCGATGAGGAGGACGTTGACGAGCGTGATTGCTCCGGCCCACCACGTCCGGAAGATTCCGAACGCAGCCACCGGAAGGATCGCTAATAGCGCGGCCATTCCTGCGACACGCGGCGTCAGTTCCATACGCTTCCTCTCGCACGGGGGTGATTCGACATTTCGCTGATTTTCATCGCGTAAGAATCTATCCGCTCGTTCAAGCATCTTTAGTCGATACGCGTCGATATGGCAGGCGAACCGCAAACCGAGGAAATGCCGACGCCAGGCGGTGAGGAGACCGGAGACGGAGCGTCGATTCCCGACACGGAATCGATCGACGACGAGGGGTACGTGATCGGCTCGGGCCGCGCCGGCGTCGTTAGACAGATCGATCACGAGGACTTCGATCCGATCGGGACGCTCGTCCTCATCGCGATCTATATGACGATTATCGGGGCAATGTGGATATTTATGTACTTCGTCGAATTCCTCGGCGGTGACCTGACGGTGATCGGATAACTATGGAGATACACAGATACGAGAAAATCTGGCTGACAGGCGCACTGCTCCTCATCGTCGGCTTCATCGCGACTGTCTCCTACGGCGCGGTCGGGGCCGGCATCGAAATGGTCGACGACGAAGGCGGACAACTCGAACCGAACGCGATCAGCGACCATCCCAAGTTCAGCGAGCCGGGAACGTACAAGACCGGCGAAAACGAGTACGACGTCTACGTGGTCGCCTATCAGTTCGCGTTCGACCCCGGCACGTCGGACCCGATCCGGGTGCCGGCCAACTCCGAGGTGACCTTCCACATCACGTCCAGAGACGTCGTCCACGGCTTCGAGATCGTCGGGACCAACGCCAACACGATGGCGATCCCGGGACAGGTCGCGACGATCACCGTCGAGTTCGGCGAACCGACTGAGTACGGACTGCTCTGTCACGAGTACTGCGGATCGGCCCACCACGCGATGGAGGGCAGTATTCAGGTCGTGCCGCAGAGCCAGTGGAACGAGAGTATGGTGGTGAACTGAAATGGCGACGTTCGTCGATAGATATCCGGACGAAGCGAAAGTCGTACAGGCATCGTTCGCAGTCGCGTTTATCGCCCTCGGAATCGGCGCGTTCTTCGGGCTGATCCAGGCGTTACATCGGACCAACGTGCTGCGCGTCATTGACTCGGTCGACTACTACACGCTCCTGACCGCGCACGGCGTGTTACTCGCGCTCGTGTTCACGATCTTCTTCCTCGTCGGCGTGTTCACGTGGGCGATCGCGAAGGGGTTCGAGCGCCCGCTCCCGGACATCAGACTGACGTGGGCGTGGTTCGGCCTGATGACGACCGGAACGGTCCTGAACGCGGTCGCAATCCTCGCCGGGCTGGTCCCCGAAATCCCGATGAGCGCGGACGTGCTGTACACCTTCTACGCCCCGCTCGAGGCGCACCCGGCCTTCTACATCGGGCTCGCGATGTTCATCGTCGGTACGTGGATGGCCGGGGCAGACTGGTTTCTCGCGTATCGCGACTGGCGCGGCGACAACCCCGACGAACGGATTCCGCTGCAACCGTTTATAGTGCTGACCACGATGATTATGTGGTATGTCTCGACACTCGGAGTCGCCGTCGCAGTCGTGTTCTTTCTGATCCCGTGGTCGCTGGGACTCATCGAGACGGTGAACCCGTTGCTCACGCGGACCCTGTTCTGGTACTTCGGCCACCCTGTCGTCTACTTCTGGCTAATGCCCGCGTACCTGCTATGGTACACGGTGCTGCCGAAACTCGCCGGCGGGCGACTCTTCAGCGACCCGCTCGCCCGCGTCGTCTTCGTTCTGTTTGTCCTGCTTTCGACGCCGGTCGGCATCCACCACCAGTACGTCGATCCCGGCATCGCGGAGGGCTTCAAATTCATCGCGATGACGAACACGATGTTCCTCCTGTTGCCGTCGCTTCTGACGGCGTTCACGGTCGTCGCTAGCGTCGAACACGGCGCGCGACAGCGAGGCGGTGATGGGTATCTCCGCTGGCTGGGCGCACTCCCGTGGCGCGACCCCGCATTCGCCGGGATGGCACTGGCCGGACTGATGTTCGCCGCCGGCGGCTTCTCGGGGATGATCAACGCCGGGATGAACATCAACTACCTCATCCACAACACGCTGTGGGTCCCCGGGCACTTCCATATGACCGTCGGGACCGCCGTCGCGCTGACGATGATGGCCGGCACCTACTGGCTGCTCCCGCAGATCACCGGCAAAACGATCTACAGCCGTCCGATCGGTCTCTTTCAGGTCGTGCTGTGGTTCATCGGAATGGTGTTTATGTCCAACGCGATGCATCGGGGCGGTCTCTTGGGGATCCCGCGGCGGACCGCCGAGCCGCAGTATCAGAACTTCGACTTCGCGGCCGCGGTCGGTAGCGTCGGCGAGATCAGGATGCAGATCGCCTTCGGCGGCGTGTTGCTCTTTCTCAGCGTCGTCCTCTTCCTATTCAACGTGGCGGCGACGTGGGCCGAGAGCCGAGTCGATACGCCGGTCGACGATACGATTCCCGAGCCGCTGTCGCCGTCGAGCGGCGCACCGCTGATCCTCGACAACCTCTCGCTGTGGACCGGCATTGCAGTGGTGCTCGTCATCCTCGCGTACACCCTCCCGCTGGCGGGCATCATCACCGACAGCGGCCTCCTCGGCAGTAGCCAGGGCTTCCCGGTCGTCGTCTCGCTGGACGCGCTCGCAGAAGCGGCCGCCTCAGCCCTGCCGCACGTCTCTCCCGACGCAGCCGCGGGCATCCACCCGCTCGATACCGCGGCAGACCTCGCTGCAGAACTGGGGGTGAGTCGCTGATGCGGCAACTTTCGCCCGCGACGTTCCTGATCCTCGTCGCGTTCACCATCCCGTTTGCCGTCGAATTCCGGACGTTCGCCGGGTTCTTCGGTCTCGAACTCCCGTTCATTTCGGTGATCCTCTTCGAGGCGCTGCTTCTGACAATTCTCACTGCCGTGTACGTGTTGGGACGACTCACGTCGGAGGAAGAAGCTGCTGCGACGCCGTAGCCGATCGCTCCGGTGCGGCTGGGCGGCCATTTTCGATTTCGACTGGGGACAGGAGCTGTTCAATCGCATCGAATTTCGAGATCTGCGCCCGCAGCCCAGTTTTGTCGTTTTGCCGGTCGAATATCGAACCCTTCCTCATCTGCTGCTGGAACCCCCGAACGAGAATCTGCGTGGGAAGCGACAGCCCCTCCCGTCGCTCGTATCGAGCGCAAAGGGAGAACTTCGACTCACAGACTGCCGTTCTCGTAGAGACGCGGCCGGCGAGTCGGGATAGGTGTGAAAAAACCGCCGTTTTCAGCGGTGTTGCTATTGATCTCGGTGACAAAAGTAGGCCGTCACCCTCACCGACGCGGGACGTGTCGGCGGGTCGCCGCGGCCGTCACCAACAGGAACGCGCCGAAGACCACCGTCATCGCGAGTTCCGTGGGAAGCGCCCCGAGACCGCCGGCGAACGTCCTGAGGATCGCGTACCCCGCGACTACCGTCAGTGCGACGCCGAGCATTACGAACACGCCGATTGCGATCTTGAGAGGGTCGATATCTATCTCCGGGGTCGACCGTGAAGTGCTCATCTCGTCATTCGATACGGCACGAGAGAGAATATAAATGATAGCCGCTTCTCAAACCGCTGGAATCGGGGTCTCCCCGGCGTTGGCCGCCGTTCCGAGTCGTCTCAGTCGCTGTTCAGTCTGCGGCCGACTCCCCCGCGCCGGCGGCGGGACCGAGTCGCTCGTCGCGCGTGAGGTAACACTGCGGGTCGGATCCGAAAACGTCGCCCTCGACGGCGAGCGCGCGGAGCCGGGACCCGCCGCGACAGATGTCCTGGTGGCGGCACGTCCCGCAGCGACCCGTCAGGTGCTTCTCGCGGTTCCGAAGCGCGCCCAGGAGCGGGTTCGACTCGTCTTCCCAGATCGCGCCGAACGGTCGGTCACGGACGTTACCGAGGCTGTAGCTCTGCCAAAACTGCGTGAGGTGGACGTTCCCCTGGTAGTCCACGTCGGCGACGCGTTTGCCGGTCGGATCGCCGCCGTTGACTTCCAGGTACCGGCGGACGGCGTCAGCCTTCGCCTCGCTGAAATGCTCGCGGGCGTACTCGACGAGGAACGCGGCGTCGCAGTAGTTGCCCACGAGCAGCGTCTCAATCTCCTCGCCCTCTTGATGATATTCGAGCGTCATCTCACAGAGTCGCTCGACGGCGCGACGGCGGTCCGCCGGCGTGAGGTCCGCGTCGGCAATCTCGCCGCCGCGGCCGCCGTAGTCCAGGTGGTAGAAACAGAAGCGATCCAGGCCGACCTCCGAGAGGAGACCGACGACGGACTCCATATCGGCGGCGTTCTTCTCCGTGATCGTGTAGCGAAGCCCCGTCTTGAGCCCCGCATCGAGGAAGTTCTCGATTCCCTGCACCGCGGCGTCGAACGCGCCCTCCTCGCCGCGGAACGCGTCGTTGCGCTCGGGCATCCCATCCACGGAGACACCGGCGTACTTCAGGCCGACGTCCCGGAGCGCCGCTGCCCGTCCAGGCGTCGCCAGCGTCCCGTTGGTCGACAGGACGGGTCGGATCCCGACCTCGTTGGCGTACGCGACCAGTTCTTCGAGGTCGTCGCGAACGAGTGGTTCGCCGCCCGAAAAGAGGACAACCGGCGCGCCGTAATCGGCGAGTTCGTCGAGTAACTGTTTGCCTTCGGCCGTCGTCAGTTCTCCGGGGGCGGCGTCGAGGTCAGCGCCAGCATAGCAGTGCTCGCAGTAGAGGTTACAGCGACGAGTGAGGTTCCAGACGACGACTGGCTTCGTGGTCCGCTCTTCGGTAATTTGCGCTTCTTCGGAGTTGCGGCCGTCGTCGTACCGGAGTCCGTCGCCCTCGGCGTCAAGATCACAGAGGAGTTTGCTGATCGAGATCATTGGTTTACACCGCCCGCGGCCGGCGCTTCGCCCGGTTCAGTCTCGTCTTCGCCCAGCGCTCGGATACTGTACCGGGCCACGTCGTCGGCGCGGCAGAGCCACAGTGTCTCCGCCGTCCACCCGAACAGTGACGATGCTTGTTCGCGGGCCACCGACTCGCTCGGGGCTGTGACGCTCCCAACGTGACGCAGCGGATCGTTGGCCTCGCTGCGGAGGAACACCTCCCACTCCGGCGTCGTATCGCTCCGCGGTTCGCTCACGCGCATACGTTCTTCGTCACTCATCATCGCTACCATATTACTGGATCCCCGAATCCGTTCCGCCCGTTTTCGGGAACTGAGAACGATTCGGGCTTCCTTACTGTACCAGGGCGAAGCGTCTGGTGATGTCACAGACAGACTCTACCCGTCGACGTTTCTTGGGAGCGGCTGTGGCGATTACCGCCGGCCTCGCTGGCTGTTCGGGTGGCTCTGCCTCCGGTTCGAGCGGCGGTTCCACGTCGGGGTCCAACAGCGACTCGACGTCCGGGTCCAGCGACGGTTCGACCGCCGAATCCGGCGACAGCGGCGACGACGGCGGTTCGAGGCCATCCTTCGACGGCTACCTCGCTGAGACGTCGAACTACGACGGCGTCGTGGACCGCACCGGACAGTCGGAGGTCACAGTGAACGTAGGCACTGAGGCCAACGGCGGAAACTTCGGGTTCGGCCCGGCCGCCGTCCGCGTTTCGACGGGGACGACCGTCGTCTGGAAGTGGACCGGCAAGGGCAGCCTCCACAACGTCGTCGCCGAGGACGGCTCCTTCAAATCCAAGCAGGTCCGCGAAGAAGGACACACCTACTCCCAGACGTTCTCAGAACCCGGGACGGTCTCGTACTACTGCACGCCGCATAAGATGCTCGGGATGAAGGGCGTCGTCGTCGTCGAAGAATAGGCAGCGCGCCCCGCGAATCAGCCTTCGATCAGGCCTCTGCCGCACCGCTGCGGCCGCCGTGCGGGGAATCGAGGTCCCACGCTTCCAGCAGTTCCTGATATCGGTTCCGGATGGTGACTTCCGAGATGTCGGTCACCTCGCTCACGTCCGCCTGCGTCAGTTCCTCGTTAGTCAACTGGGCGGCGGCATAAAGCGCGGCCGCGGCGAGCCCGACCGGCGACTTCCCGGAGTGGACGTTCTGTCGCTTCGCGTTCTCTAGAAGTTCGTTCGCCGTCCGCTCGGTCTCTTTGGGTATCTCCAGGTCCGACGCGAACCGGGGGACGTACTCCGCGGGATCGGCTGGCTGGATCTCGAGTGAGAGTTCGCGGACGACGTAGCGGTACGCCCGCTCGAACTCGTCCTCGCCGACTCGAGAGACCCGCGCGACTTCGTCGATGCTGCGGGGCACCTGTGCCATCCTGGCGGCCGCGTGCAAGGCCGCCGTTGCGATTCCCTCGATGGAGCGGCCGGGGAGGAGATCCTCATCGAGCGCGCGGCGGTAAATAACAGAGGCGGTCTCGCGGACGTTCTCCGGGAGGCCGAGCGCCGAGGCCATCCGATCGATCTCGCCGAGCGCCTGCTTGAGATTGCGCTCCTTCGAGTCGCGGGTGCGGAACCGCTCGTTCCAGGTCCGCAGCCGTTGCATCTTCTGGCGCTGGTTCGACGACAGGGAGTTACCGTAGGCGTCCTTGTTCTGCCAGCCGATGTTGGTCGACAGCCCCTTGTCGTGCATCAGGTTCGTCGTCGGTGCGCCGACCCGAGACTTCTCGTCACGCTCAGCGCTGTCGAAGGCGCGCCACTCGGGGCCGCGGTCGATCGAATCCTCGTCGACAACGAGTCCGCAGTCCGCACAGACTGTCTCGCCGCGTTCATCGTCAGTTACGAGATCGGTCGAACTACACTCGGGACACTCCAGCGACTCCTCTTCAGTCGCTTCGGTATGTTCAGTTTCCTCGGTGTACCCGGTGGTCCCGCCGGCATCGTGGTCTCGCCACGTTCGTTCGTCGTCGTCTTCGCGCGTACGCGCGTGAAGGGCATCACTCATTTTGTATCTCGTGAGACGGCGAGAACCGGTCCACCGCCTCGCTCGTAACCATACATTGTTTGGCTCGCTTAAAAAATCTGTCGGCCGTGTGCGAACACAATGTCGACCAGGTCCAAATTCGACCCCGAACACAATCGAGACCTCGCGGTAAACGGGGCGCGAATGCTCAGGAATCCGGCTCCTCCGGCCCGGGTTGCGCCTGCCGCAGTGAGGACACTATGTCTTCCGTGGCGTCGGTCTCGGTGACGCTCGACCCATCGACCGCGTCGGTCACGGCGCTCAGCACGTCGCTCGATTCGACGACTCGGGACCGTTCCCGCAGGGACTCATAGACCTCGGTTGCGGCCGTTCCGACGTAATTCCGCTCTTCGAAGGAGCGGTCTTCGACGAGTACGACCTCGTCTGCGGCGGTCGCGGCCCGGAGATTCGGGAGGTTCCCGGTCCCGACCTCGATGTCGGCGACGACTACGCAGTCGGCCGCATCGATCCGCCGCTCGACCGCCGCACGGCTCGCCGGATCGATTCCGGCGAAGGGTTCGACCGTCTCGACGTCCAGCGCGAGACTCCGGGCGGCCTCCGTGTCCGTGTCGCCCTCGTTCAACGCGCCCACAGACACGTCGTATCCGGCTGCGTCGAGGACGTAGAGATGTCTAGCGGCGGTCCCGCCGCCGCCGACGACGTGAATCCGTCCCGGTCGAGAACGGCCGGTTCCCTGTTCGGACCGCGCCTCGTCCGCAGTCTCGTCCGGAAGCGCAGTCACGTAGACTGAGCCCGTCACCGGGTGCTGTGAGACGACGGCGTTGGCGTCGAAGGCCTCCTGCAGGGCCGTCTCGGTGAGCACCGATTCGGGCGACCCCTGTGCCCTGATCTCTCCGTCCGCGAGGAGCACCAGTTCGTCGCAGTAGTGCGCCGCGAGATTCAGGTCGTGAATCGCCGCGACGGCCGTCTTGCCGTGGCGCACTAGATCGCGGACCAGTTCCAGGGTCCGCACCTGGTGGTTGATGTCGAGGCTCGCCGTCGGTTCGTCCAGGAGCAAGAGCGGCGTCTCCTGGGCGAGCGCCCTCGCCAGCACCACCCGCTGGCGCTCGCCGCCCGACAGCGTCGAGACCGACCGGTCTTCGAACTGACCCGTATCGGTCCGATCGAGCGCGCGCTGGACTGCCGCCTCGTCGGCCTCGCTCCACCCGCCGAAGCGCGACCGATGCGGGTTTCGCCCCATCTCGACCACCTGCCGGACGTCGAACTCGAAGGCCACGGCAGTGTCCTGCGGGACCGTCGAGACGAGTCGGCTCGCCGCCTTCGACCCGAGTTCGGGGATCCGTTTGCCGCTCACAATCACGTCGCCTGCGTCGGGAGTCTGCGTCCCGTTGAGCGCTCGGAGCAGGGTCGTCTTGCCCGCGCCGTTCGGCCCGACGAGGCCGACGAACGTGCCCGGATGGATTGCCGCGTCGATTCCTTCGAGAACCGGCGTCTGGTCAAACGCCACGCGGAGTCCCTCGAATCGGACGAGGGGGTCGTCCTGAGAGCCGGGATCGACATCGTTCACAGTCCGGTCACCTCCTGTGACCGGAGCAAGTAGAGAAAGAACGGTGCCCCGAGCGCCGCCGTGACGATACCGACCGGAATCTCCGTCGGCCCGGACCGTGCGAGGGTGTCGGTGGCGACGAGGAACGACGCTCCGGCGAGCGCGCTCGCGGGAAGTAGCACTCGATGGTCCGGTCCCACGACGAGTCGCATCGCGTGCGGCACGATGAGGCCGACGAACCCGATCACACCGGTGACCGCGACGGCCGCCGCAGTAACCACGCTCGACGCGGCCAGGAGTAGACGCTTCGTCCGTTCGACCTCGATACCGAGCGTTCGTGCGTCCTCCTCGCCGAGCAGAAGCACGTTCAGATCGCGGGCGTACGCCAGAAGTAGCGCGAACAGCGGTGGGACGACGACGGCGATTACGCGCACTTCTGTCCAGGTCGTCCCGCCGAGGTGACCCATCAGCCAGTAGACGACCCGTCTGAGGCTCTGGCCGCTGTGGAGGAGCAACAGCGAGATGATCGCACCCAGGAACGCCTGGACGGCGACACCGGCGAGCAGGAGCGTCGCAGTCGGCGTCTGTCCGCCTCTCGTCGCGATCAAGTACACCCCGAAGGCCGTGATCACGGCGGACGTGAAGGCTGCACCCTGGAGTTCGAGGCCGAGGGGGAACGCAATCGGGAGGACGATCGTCGTCACGGCGCCGACCGCCGCACCAGAAGAGACGCCGACGATCGAGGGGTCGGCCATCGGGTTGCGGAAGAACCCCTGCATCACGACGCCCGCGGTCGCTAGCGCGAAGCCGACAAGCGCCGCCAAAACGATCCGCGGAAGCCGCACGTCCAGCACGATGACGCGACTCGTCCGCGCGGCGTGGAACGTCAGCGGGGACGGATCGGCCGACAGGAGGATCCCCGCGACGGTGTCCGGAGCGATGGATACCGGGCCGATTCCGGCGCTCACAACCACGACAGCGGCGAGTACACCGGTTAGCGCGCTCGACCACGCGATGGCGCGCGTTCTGACAGTCACGACGTTACCCAATCTCAGTTGGATTAGGCAAATACTTGTTGCATTAGCGTGCAGGCCCGTCTATGCATCGAAGCGCACTACTCCTCTCGGTCTTGCTCGTCGTCGCGGCCGTCGGCCCCGCAGCCGGCCCTGTCGCCGCGGCCGGTCCCAGCGAATCCGTCGGAACACACGTCGCATCACACGGTGGAGACGCCGACGCCTGTCCGTTCCCGTACGAAACGACTGACGCGACCGGAACTGGGGTGACGATTCCGGAGGATCCCGAACGCGTGGTAACGCTCAACCCGAGTGCCGCACAGACGATGTGGGAGATCGGCGCGGAGGACGAGGTCGTCGGCGTCTCGCAGTACGCGACGTATCTCGATGGTGCCAGCGCGAAGGTGAACGTCTCCGGAGCGGGCGGACCGAGCGTCGAGACAGTGCTGAACGCGACGCCCGACCTCGTTCTCGTGCCGAACAGCACGCACGGGTTCGCGGCCGAGCGCGTCGAGCAGATCCGCGCCCAAGGCGTCCCCGTCTACGTCTTCGGGGAAGCGACCTCGCTCGACTACGTCGCCGACAAGACCGAACGCGTCGGTCGGCTCACCGGAAACTGCGAAGCGGGCACCGAACGCGCCGACGAGATGCGTCGCTCGCTCGACCTGATGCGACAGGCGCTAGCGGACGAGGAGCGCCCGGTCGGGCTCAACGTCTTCTACGGATACACTTCCGGAGAGAACACGTTTATCGGCGACGTGATGGGGGTCGCCGGTCTCCAGAACGGCGCGGCCTCGGCGGGCATCTCGGGCTTCCAGCCGATCAACGAGGAGACAGTCGTCGAACTGAACCCGCAGTGGATCGTCACGCCCGAAGGCAGTTCGATTCCCGAGACTGCAGCCTACAACAGCACGACCGCTGTGCAGGAGGGGAACGTCGTTCGAGTGAACACGAACTACCTCCAGCAGCCCGCGCCGCGGTCGATCCTCGCCGCGGAGACCATTCTGGAGGCCGTCCACCCCGACGCGTACGAGAAGTACCAGCAACTCCAATCTGGTACCGACCCCACGACGTCGCCGACCGCAGCATCAGAGACCCCGTCGCAGACGACCGCCCCGGCGACTGACAGCGCGTCACCCATGTCGGGTGCTGGCACGCCCGGATTCGGCATCATCGCCGCGGTCGCTGCGCTGGCGGCCCTCGCTGCGCTCGTCCCGAAGCGGCAGTAATCCCTTACGCTGATGCCGAAGCCGGGGTACCATCCGCGCTGGTTCCGACGCGGCAGGAACCGCTCCGCTGGCTCCGAAGCTGAAGCGGCCGCGGTGCTCTCTGACCTCAAGAGCGTACAGCCGGCACTCGCTCGCTAGGTCCCCACGCCGGTGTGCCGGACAACTGCGGCTGGTGTGGGGCGTTCGTTACGTCACGGCGACGTTGGCCCCGGCTTCGCATATAAACCATCGTCCCAATCGAGCGGTGACGAACCGCTGTGCCCGGGAGCCGGACCGCGCGACAGTAAGTATCAAACCCTCACCCGCGCGAACGGTGGGTATGGACGTCTCCATCTCTCAGTCCCGCGTCGCCGGGCGCGTTCGCGCGCCGCCATCGAAGAGTTACACGCACAGAGCGATTCTGGCGGCCGGGTACGCCGAGAGCGCCGTGGTTACCGATCCGCTCGTGAGCGCCGACACCCGTGCGACGATGCGCGCCGTCGAGGCGTTCGGTGGTCACGTGGCACGCGCAGACAGCGACGACCGACTCGAAATCTCGGGATTCGACGGCCGGCCGGCGGTTCCGGACGACGTCGTCGACTGCGCGAACTCCGGGACGACGACCCGGCTTGTCACCGCCTGCGGCGCGCTCGCAGACGGACTCTGCGTCTTCACCGGCGACGAGTCGCTACGCTCGCGACCGCAGGGCCCCCTTCTTGACGCGGTCGAACAACTCGGCGGGCGCGCGGAGTCGACCCGGGGCAACGGACAGGCGCCGCTCGTAGTCGGCGGTCACGTCGGCGGCGGCTCCGTCTCGATTCCCGGCGACGTCTCCTCGCAGTACATCACTGCGCTCCTGCTGGCGGGAGCCGTGACCGAGGACGGAATCGACATCGAACTGGAGACCGAACTGAAGTCCGCCCCCTACGTAGACATCACGCTCGAAGTGCTGGACGACTTCGGCATCGACGCCGAGCGGACGGTGGCGGGCTTCGCCGTTCCGGGCGGACAGTCATACGCCCCTGCGGGCGGCGAGTACGCCGTTCCGGGCGACTTCTCGTCGATGTCGTATCTCCTCTCGGCAGGTGCCGTCGCGGCCGCAGACGGCGAGCGAGTGGTCGTCGAAGGTGCGCGACCCAGCGCACAGGGCGACAGTGCGATTGTCGACGTTCTGGAGTCGATGGGCGCGACGGTCGACTGGGACCGGGACGTTGGAGAGATCGCCGTGCCCTATGCGTCGCTATCGGGAACGACTGTCGACGTCGGCGACACGCCGGACCTGCTCCCGACGATCGCCGCGCTTGGTGCGGTCGCCGACGGCGATACAGTCATCGAAAACTGCGAGCACGTCCGGTACAAAGAGACCGACCGCGTGAGTGCGATGGCAGAAGAACTGACGAAACTGGGTGCGTCAGTGACCGAAGCGCAGGACCGGCTGACGGTTCACGGCGGGAACACCGACCTCGTCGGGGCCCGAGTGGACGGCCGCGCCGATCACCGAATCGTGATGTCGCTCGCGATTGCCGGCCTCGTCGCCGACGGCGAAACGGTGATTCAGGGTGGCGAACACGTGGACGTCTCTTTCCCGAACTTCTTCGACGCGATCGAGTCGCTCGGTGTCGCCGTCGAGCGCGAGGCGTAACTGGGCAGGGGACGGTTCGCGGTGGGGGCGTCCGTCGCCTCAGTCGGTCGTCTCTTCTGCTTCGTCGTCCCACCGCCGTTCGACCGACGTTTCGGGATCGAGGTCGGCGACGAAGCGCATCGTCGCGAAGTTCGCTCCGAGCCCGATGACGGCACCGCCGAGAACGCCGACCGGAACCCCGACGATCGGGACGTTCACGACGAACCCGGTCGCGAAGGGGGAGACGAGAAAAACGAAGAGTGCGAATCCGACCGCATACGAGACGTACGGACCGCCGTCCATCGCGAGCGCGTAGGATCGGCGGGCAGCGTCGATGGGGCCGTCGCCCCGGAGCACGACCAGATACGGGGTCGCATAGAAGAGGTAGCCAGCGACCAGGAACCCGAGTAGGGCCGGGATGGCGAGGACGAGCGCTACCGCACCGATAGAGCCGGTGAGTGATCCGAGTCCGAAGATGCCGAGCGCGAACGGGAGTACCGTGAGGAACGGCACGGCGATCAAGACGAGAAAGGGCACGAAGTACTGGCGGCTGTGTTCGAAGAACCGTCGGGACTCGTCGTCGAGTGCGGCACGGAGGCTTCCGAAGTAGCCGGCAGTGACCGCAGCCTGCACGACCACCAGCACCGGCGCGGTCACGACCGCGAACGGCAGCATCTCGATCGGTTGTCCGGCGTACACCGCGACACCGGAGTTTGGGACGCTCACGAACTGCCAGACGGTGATAACCGAAAGCGGCAGCCCGAGGTTGAATCCCAGATGCCCGCCATCGAACGAGGCAATCGCGACGATTTTGTCGGTCCGGAGGAGCGCAAGCAGGACCGGAACGAGCGCAAGTGCGAGGTGTTCGCTGGCGCGGTCCATCCCCGCGGAGATCCGGGTTACGAAGTCGGGCATCGGACGGATCTCCGCAGGTGCGCCGAGGTCGGTTGGAGCGCTCCGGCAATACCACTGGAGGACGTGCTCCCGGAGCGAGACGACGCGGAAGTCGCCTCCGGGAGCGAGTCGCTGGAGGGGACCATCTGCGTGTCCCCCTTCGAACACATCCGGACATAAAACCCCGACCCGTCGCGCGGCGCAGCCACGGTGTATCGACCCAATTCGAAGACCCCCGAACGGCGCGTACTGCAACGTATATATGGACGGAACCACGACGGCGTGATAATGAACGGTAACCGATTCGGCCGGCTCTTTCAAGTCACCACGTACGGGGAGAGTCACGGCGACGCGATGGGCGTGACCGTTTCGGGCTGTCCGGCTGGGCTCGAACTCGACGAGGAGGACGTCCAGGCGGAACTGGACCGACGAAAGCCGGGGCAGTCGATGATCACGACCTCCCGGGGCGAACCCGACGCTGTCTCGATCAACTCCGGGATCCAGGACGGCTACACCACTGGCACGCCGATCGGGATGGTCATCGAGAACAAAGACGCCCGATCGGGCAAGTACGAACCGTACGTCACGGCCCCGCGCCCGAGCCACGGCGACTTCACCTACTCGGCGAAGTTCGGAACGCGCAACTGGGGCGGCGGCGGGCGATCTTCGGCCCGAGAGACGGTGAACTGGGTCGCTGCGGGCGCAATCGCGAAGAAGATCCTCGAGACCGAAGACGTGCGGGTAAAAGCGCACGTGAACCAGATCGGCGACATCGAGGCGCCCGAAGTGACCTTCGACCAGATGGTCGAACACACCGAAGAGAACGAGGTCCGGTGTGCGCACCCCGAGACGGCCGAGCAGATGCGCGACCGCATCGACCAGTACCAGACTGAGGGCGACTCGATCGGCGGGTCGATCTACTTCGAGGCACGCGGCGTCCCGCGCGGACTCGGCGCGCCGCGGTTCGATTCGTTCCCCGCCCGACTGGGACAGGCGATGCTGTCGATTCCGGCGACGACGGGCTTCGAGTTCGGCCTCGGCAAGAACGCTCGGGAGTGGACCGGATCGGATCGCAACGAGGACTGGGAGTTCGACGCGGAGGGCAACCCCGTTCCCGAGGGCAACACCCACGGCGGGCTTCAGGGCGGCATCACCACCGGACAACCGATCTACGGCGAGGCCACCTGGCACGCTCCGACATCGATCCCGAAACAGCAGAAGACGGTCGACTGGGAGAGCGGCGAGGAGAAGGACATCCAGGTCGTCGGTCGTCACGACCCCGTGTTGCCGCCGCGGGCGGTCCCGGTGGTCGAGGCGATGCTGAACCTCACGATTCTCGACTTTATGCTGCTCGGTGGCCGGATCAACCCCGACCGCCTCGACGACCGCCCCGGCGAGTACGATACGGAGTATCACCCATCGAGCCCCGACAACGAGTGACGAGATAGCAGTCGTTCCGACGAAGCAGTTGCAGCGTGTGTTTTCAAAATCCGTATAGTTGGGTATACATCCAATAATAAGACGCAAATCGTGTATATCACTTGCATATTAGGTCTATCATTATCTTTCCTTGGTAACGTATAGCAAAGGCTTTAATCGACTCGTAGCGAAAGTGTTTGGTAGTGGCCCACGCGGGCCGTGTGCTCAGATATGACTGACGACGAACTCATCTGGCGAATCGCGGGAGGTTCCGGAGACGGAATCGCCTCGACGAGCCAGAACTTCGCAAAGGCCCTGATGCGAGCGGGCCTACACGTATTCACGCATCGTCACTACCCGTCGCGCATCCGTGGTGGCCACACGTACACGGAGGTCCGCGTCTCCGCGGACCCTGTACGGTCACGCGGCGACGGCTACAATTTCCTCCTCTCGTTGGGCGACTCCTTCGCGCGCAATCCCCAGGAGAACGCCTACTACGGCAACGAGGAGGTCAAACCGCTGGCTGAGAACCTCGACGAACTGAACGAAGGCGGCGTCATCGTCTACGACTCGGGACTGCTGGACACCGACGACGTCCCGAACTTCGACGAGCGCGTCGAGGCGAACGACTGGCACGTCTACGATATCGACCTCCGGACCATCGCCCGCGATCACGGCCGGGAAGTGATGCGCAACACCGCCGGTGTGGCGGTCACCTGCGCCATCGCCGACATCGAACCCCAGGTGATCAAGAGCCTGATGGAGGACGCGATGCCGGAGAAGATCTTCGACCCGAATATGTCGGTCTTCGACGACGCCTACGAGACCGTCAAAGAGGAGTACGACGCCGACGCGCCCGGCATCACGGTGCCTGAGGGCGAGCACGACGAGGAACAGGTCCTCATCTCGGGATCAGACGCGATCGCCTACGGCGCGCTCGACGAGGGCTGTCGGTTCATCGCAGGGTATCCGATGACCCCGTGGACCGAAGTCTTCACGATTATGTCGCAGAACCTCCCCGAGGTCGGCGGCATCTCCGAACAGGTCGAAGACGAGATCGCCGCGGCCGCGCTCGCACTCGGTGCGTCCCACGCGGGCGTCAAGGCGATGTCGGGATCCTCCGGTGGCGGTTTCGCACTGATGTCAGAGCCGCTCGGACTCGCCGAGATGACCGAGACACCGGTCGTCCTGGTCGAGGCGATGCGTGCCGGCCCGTCCACTGGGATGCCGACCAAGCCCGAACAGGCGGATCTTGAACACGTCCTGTACACGTCTCAGGGCGACTCCCACCGGGTCGTCTTCGCGCCCGCCGGCGCCGAGGAGGCGTACAAGCAGACCCGCCGAGCGTTCCAGATCGCCTACGAGTATCAGATCCCGTCCATCGTGCTCTACGATCAGAAGAACGGCGGCGAACTGCAGAACGTCCCGGCCAGCGTGTTCGACGAGGAACCGAACCCCGACCTGGGATCGGTCGTCACCGAGGCTGAGCTCGCCGACGCCCCCCACGACTCCTCCGGAAAGTACAATCGCTTCCAACACGATGTCAGCGACGGCGTCAGCCCGCGGTCCATCCCCGGCCAGGAGGGCGGTCGCTACCTCGCGACTGGGAACGAACATATGCCCGCCGGCCACATCTCCGAGGACCCCGACAACCGCGTCAATCAGGTCGATCGTCGGATGGAGAAGATGGAGGCCATCCGGGCCGACCTCGACACCGACGAGGACACGAACGCGCACTACGGGCCCGCGGACGCTCAGTACGGGATTATGACGTTCGGGTCCCAGCAGGGGACGGCCGAGGAGGCCGTCGACCAACTCAACGAACGGGGCCACTCGGTGAAGTCCCTCGGCGTCTCCGAACTCGCTCCCTACCCGGTCGAGGAAGTGACCGCGTTCATCGAAAGCGTCGACGAGGTGCTCGTCGTCGAGATGAACGCCTCCGCGCAGTTCCGCGGCCTAACTCAGAAGGAACTCGGTCGCTTCGGCGGGAAGCTCTCGAGCCTCCTGAAGTACAACGGCAACCCATTCGAGCCCGGCGAGATCGTCGATGGGTTCGTCACCAGCATCGTCGAGGACGGGACGCTGCCCGGCCACGAGACCAAGTTCGTCCCTGCAGCGAGTGATTGATAATGAGTGCATTCAGTGCAATCGGCGAAGACGTCGAACGCGATCGTAACGAGTACACCCCCGGCCTCGAACCACAGCCGACGTGGTGCCCGGGTTGTGGCGACTTCGGGGTCCTGAAAGCCCTGAAGGGCGCTGCGGCCGAACTGGGCCTCTCCCCCGAGGAGATGCTCGTCTCGACGGGCATCGGCTGTTCGGGGAAACTGAACAGTTACTTCGACAGTTACGGATTCCACACGATCCACGGACGCTCGCTCCCGATCGCCCGAGCCGCAAAACTGTCGAATCCCGGCCTCACGGTCGTCGCCGCCGGCGGCGACGGCGACGGCTACGGCATCGGTGGTAACCACTTTATGCATACGGCCCGTGAGAACCACGACATCACTTACATCGTGTTCAACAACGAGATCTTCGGGCTGACGAAGGGGCAGACGTCGCCGACGTCGCCGAAGGGCCACAAGTCGAAGACCCAACCGCACGGGTCGGCGAAAGATCCGATCCGGCCGCTGTCGATGTCGCTGAACGCCGGCGCGTCGTACATCGCCCGGACGGCCGCCGTGAACCCGAACCAGGCCAAGGACATCATCGTCGAGGCAATCGAACACGACGGGTTCTCCCACGTCGACTTCCTCACGCAGTGTCCGACCTGGAACAAGGACGCCAAGCAGTACGTCCCCTACATCGACGTCAACGACTCCGAGGACTACGAGTTCGACAGGACCAGTCGGTCTGAGGCCTCCGAGATGATGTTCGAGACGGAGAACGCGCTCCACGAGGGCACCGTTCTCACGGGCCGCTACTACGTCGACGACCGCCCGTCCTACCAGCAGGAGAAACAGCGCATCGGCGAGATCCCCGACGAACCGCTCGCCGAGCGTTACTTCGACGACGACCACGAGTGGGAGCGCGTCTACGACACGTTCCTCGACAAGCACAAGTGACGATCGGTTGACGACGATCGCGGGACGCCGTGGCGGTACCGCCGGGGAACCACCCGGGACCGACACTCTCGGCTCCGCCCGTGGCCCGATCGTTTCGTCGGCGGTAGGTCGCTTTGTTTATTCGGAAGGTATTTTTTCCATCAAGCAAAAGATACAGGTATGGAAACAACCTCGACGGAAGGGCGCATCCTCAACGTGCTCGAAGAGGACGCCCAGGCGTCGTACTCGGAGATCGCAGACCAAGCGGACGTCTCGAAGCCGACTGTCCGGAAGTACATCCGCAAGATGGAACAGGAGGGGATCATCGTCGGATACTCGGCCGACGTGGATCCAAAGAAGCTTTCGGAGACGTCGATCGCGCTGGTGGGTCTCGACGTCGCCTCGGAGTGTTACGTCGAAGTCACGCGCGAACTCAAAAATCTCGAGGCTATCGAGTCGCTCTACACCTCCTCGGGCGACCATATGCTGATGGCCGAGGTCCGGGCCCCAGACGGCGACGCGCTCGGCGATGTGATCTCCGAAACGTTGCTCGGCATCGAGGGTATCACGGCCGCCCACCCGTCGTTCCTGCAGGAACGCCTGAAGTAACGAACAATCGCGGTACCACGTCGAGGTATCTGGTCTCTTCGTCGTCCCTGTCCCGGTCAGTCGATATTCCAGATCCACTTTCGCTCCGGTTTGCGAACGCTATAGTGCTCCCTCCTCAATGTTCGAGTATCCAGACGCGTGATGACCGCACGGACAAGACATCGATGCCTGCCGCGGGACGGACCCGTCGTCTCGTCTCCCGGCGAGAGCAACCCAGCGGACGATGAGCGGTGAGACCCTCCCGGGGGTGGAGGCGGAGCCGTCCTCGCGGATCGTCCTCCACGTGGATATGGACTGCTTTTATGCCTCCTGTGAGCGGTTGCGAGAGCCCGAACTCCGTAATAACCCTGTCGTCGTGGGGATGGGGTACGAGGCCGGCGAAACGTTCGGCGCGGTCGCAACCGCGAGTTACGAGGCTCGCGACTACGGGGTCGAGAGCGCACAACCCATCTCACAGGCGCTCGAACGGCTGCCGCGCGCGGCCGAGGACGCTACGGACGAAACGCCGACAGACGCAGCCGACGACGCCGTCGGCTACTACCGGCCCGTCGATCTCGACTGCTACCGCTCGGTCGCGGCGTCGGTCAAAGAGATCCTCCACGAGTCGGCCGATGTCGTCAGAGAGGTAAGCATCGACGAAGCGTACCTGGACGTGACCGGCCGGACAGCGTGGGAACGCGCCCCCGACGGCGAACGAACGCTGGCCGAGGGGTACGCGAGACACGTGAAACAGCGAATCGCGCGCGAGGTCGGCGTGCCCGCCAGCGTCGGCGTCGCGCCGAATATGTCGACGGCGAAGGTCGCCTCCGATCACGACAAGCCCGACGGACTCGTCGTCGTCGAACCCGGAAACGTCACCGCGTTTCTCGATCCGCTGCCGGTCGAGGCTGTCCACGGCATCGGGCCGGTCACCGCCGACCGGTTGAGTTCGATGGGAATCGAGACGGCGGGCGACCTCGCGGACGCCGACCCGACCGAACTCCGCTCGGCGTTCGGCTCCCGCGGGCCGGAACTACGGGACCGAGCCCGGGGCATCGACGACCGCGAAGTCACGCCCACGGGTCGGCCGAAGAGCCTCTCGCGGGAGTCAGCGTTCGCCGAAGCCACGGTCGATCAGGCCGAGAAACGCGAACAGGTCAGCGCACTCGCCTCGGACGTCGCTGCACGGGCGCGAAATCGCGGCGCGACCTACCGGACGATCGGGATCAAGGTGGTCGTCCCGCCGTACGACGTCACCACTCGCGAGCAGTCACTCTCCGGACCGGTCGACGAACCGGACCTCGTCGAACGCGTCGCCCTCGATCTGCTCTCCGAGTTCGCAGACGACCCGGCGCGCAAGGTCGGCGTCCGCGTGTCGAACCTTTCGTTCGCGGACGGCGAGCAGGCGAAACTCGACGGCTGGGAGGGTGAAACGGCCGTCGAGGGCGACGATCACGACCGCAAGGGTCACGACAGCGAGCGGCCCGACACCGGGGGCGGACAGGCGTCGCTGGATCAGTTTGATCCCGGTGAGTGAGCCGACTCCCAGAACCGGCATCAGACGCGCGTCAGACGCCCGTCCTCTCGGGGAAGGAACTATGTCGCGCGAGGGCGAGCGTCCGAGCAATGACCGAGGAGACGGAGACGATCGCCGTCGCGAACGTGCGCGAGGGGCCGGGCGGCGACGGAACCCACGAACCGGGCGCGTCAGTCGACCTGCCCGTCGTCGACATCCTGACCGGCCGGGGGTTCATCACGGGCAAGTCCGGGTCGGGCAAGTCGAACACCGCCTCGGTGGTGATCGAGAACCTACTCTCGAACAACTTCCCGGTCCTGATCGTCGACACCGACGGCGAGTATTACGGCCTGAAAGAACAGTTCGAACTGCTGCACGCCGGCGCGGACGAGGAGTGCGACATCGTCGTCAGTCCCGAACACGCCGAGAAACTCGCGAATCTCGCCCTGGAACAGAACGTCCCGATCATCCTGGACGTCTCCGGCTACCTCGACGACGACGAGGCACAGGAACTGCTCACTGCCGTCGCGCGGCACCTCTTCGCAAAGGAGAAGAAACTGAAAAAGCCCTTCGTGATGCTCGTCGAGGAGTGCCACGAGTACATCCCCGAAGGCGGCGGGATGACCGAAGCGGGGAAGATGCTCATCAAAATCGGCAAGCGCGGTCGCAAACACGGACTCGGAATCGTGGGCATCTCACAGCGCCCGGCCGACGTGAAGAAGGACTTCATCACGCAGTGCGACTGGCTCGTCTGGCACCGTCTCACTTGGAACAACGACACGAAAGTCGTCGGCCGGATCCTCGGCTCTGAGTACGCCGACGCCATCGAGGAGATGGACGACGGTGAGGCGTTCCTCGTCACTGACTGGTCGGAGTCGCTTCGACGGGTGAGATTCCACAAGAAGCAGACGTTCGACGCCGGGGCGACGCCCGGACTGGAGGACTTCGAGCGCCCGGACCTGAAGTCCGTCGACGGTGATCTCGTCTCCGAACTGCAGGACATCTCTGACGAGAAAGCACGTCGCGAGAGCGAGATCGCCGACCTCAAACAGGAACTCGAAAAGAAAGACCAACGCATCCGACAACTCGAACGCGAACTCGAAGAGGCGCAGGACCTCTCACAGATGGCCGATCAGTTCGCGCAGGCGATGTTCCAGACCGCCGAGTCACCCTACCGCGGTGGCGAAACCCGGAACCTGAACCGCTCCGAAGAACAGCAGGCGGCACTCGATCAGTACGACGGCGACGTGCCGGTCGAAGGGTCCGCCGAGCACCCTCCGGACGGCGCTACGACGGCGGACGAAGCCGCCGATGCGGACGATGGAGACGCCGACGCGGACCCGGATCCGGATGCGGTCACCGCCGCGGCCGCAGGCGCGTATCCCGGGCTCGACGTCGGAAACGACGTGGGGCTACTCGATAGCGGAACGGCCGACCTCGCCCCGGAGCGCGCGCACGAACACACTGCTGGACTGACTGGCCGCGAGGACGTCGTCGAACGACTGCGGAAGGTCGTCGCGTCGCTTCCGCCGGCCTCACGGCGGATGCTTGCGTTCTACCGCGAAATCGACGCCTGCGACCCCGTCGACGCGCACGTCGCCGCCGGCGAGGTCGGAGACAAGCAACTCGCGTACAGCCGGAACGGGCCGCTCCGGCGCGCCGGCTTCGTCGAACACGTCGGCCGCGGACGCTACGCCTACGCGCTCCCGAACCTCGTCCGCTCGGAGTTCGCCGATCGGCTCTCGGAGGCGGAACTCCGGGAGGTCGTCGCCGCGGTCGAATCGGCGTTCCGACCGGAGCTATCGACCTCGAACGACGACGACTCTGAAGACGACAGCGTCGAGGGTGCGGACACAGCCGGCAGCGACGGAGCCGGAGAGACTGACGACGTTCCGAGGATGGATCGAGACGGTCGTGCGGCGGGTGCAGACCCGACCGGGGACTCCGGGGCAGAGCGGGACACGGGCCCGAGCGTCGCAGAGGACTGACCGCGCTCGGAACTCACAGCCGCCGTTCGATGTACCCGTTGAGCCGATCGATCATCGACTTCCGGAACGTCCAGAAGCCGACCCACTCGTTCGGATCTTCTTCGAGAGCCAACAGCGCGGTGTGGCTGTCGCTCCTGTCTGGCGGCGAAAACACGACGAACCACGACTCCCGGAAGTCCTGCCCGTAGCCCGCGTGGATCGTGATGTCCATCTCCGGTGATGGCTCCCATCCCGGAGTCCCATAGACGTGCACGTCGACGTCCGTCTGGTCCACTCGCGTGTAGACCTCGTTCGTGCCCAACTCGTCTTCGATCCGTCCGAGGTTCTGAAAGGAGGTCCGGAGCGTCCCCGCACCCTCCTCCCAGGCCGTCCGTTCAATGTACCGCGAGATGAGGATCAAGAGCAACTTCTCGGAGTTCGATTCCGGATACCCCTGGAGATAGAACGGAATCTCGTCGAGGCCTCGCAGCGCCGACGGGAGTTCGATCTCTTCGATGCCGCGCGTCCCGGTGATGAAGAGATCGGAGTTGACGAACAGAATCGAATTCTGAAGATCCCTGAGCGGCGAACTCGCAATGACGTCGTCGCCCTCGACGACGAGTACTTGATCGTCTTCGCCCTCCGGGAGTTCCAGTTCGTCGACGTCGACTGACTGTCCGTCGAATATCCCTTCGAGCATCTGCTGGACCGGATCGGGAGCCGTTCTGTTGATAACGACCAGCGAGCGGTCCGGGTGCTCTGCATCGTCGAGGAACTGTCTGAGGGTCATGACTATGCGCGACGAACGAGAGCCGAGGACATCGACGAAATCGATGTAGCCATACTTCAGAGCGGTTCGACGAGCGACTCAAGCGCCGCGCGAGGGTCGTCGGCCTTCGCGACGCCGGAGGCGAGGAGGATTCCCGTCGCCCCCAGTTCGCCCGCGGTGGCGACGTCCTCGCCGGAGGAGATTCCCGCGCCGCAGTAGACTGCGACGTCGTCGTCGACGGCGGCCGCAGCCTCGACGGCGTCTTCGACGATCCCCGGGTCGGCGGTTGCAACGGAGACGTCGCCGCCGATGAGTTCCGGTGGCTCGACAGCGACGCCGTCGGGGCCGAGCGCGGCTACCGCACCGATTTGTGCGGGATTGTTCGCACAGACGCACGTTTCGAGACCGGCCCGCGCGGCGGCCTGAACGGCCCCGTCGATGTCGGCGAGTCGGAGCCGTCTCTCGGAGTGGTTGACGAGTGTTCCCTGCGCGCCGGCGTCGGCGACGGCCGCAGCGAGGGTGCTGCCCGTGTGGCTGCCGTGACCGTTCGGATCGACGTGTTGGGCCCACGTCTCGACGCCTGTCTCGGCGACGCGGGAGAGATCTGCAGCCTGCGGCGAAACGGCGACCCGGACTCCCGATTCGTCAGCGACGTCGCGCGCGGCCGTCGCTACTTCGATCGGATCACAGGGGTACGCCTTGAGGTTGACAAGGATGAACATAGGTGCCGGTGTGCGCTACTAGCCAAAATAGGTTCCTCTCTGCACCGGTCAGTCTTTCCGCTTTACCACGTCGCCAAGCGTCGTCGTCGTCGAGGAGCCGCCGGACCACTCGCTGTCCTCACCGTCGTCGCCCTCGACGAGCGAAATCTCGAGGTTACGTTCGAGTTTCTTTCGGACGTCGTCTGAGGGGAGGATGTCGCCGCGTTCGAGTTTTCGAATCAAACTCGCCTTTTCGTTGAGCGAGTTCGCGAGGTCCTCCTGACTCAGGCCACGGTCCTCGCGGGCCTCACGAATGCGCTGGTCGTAGTCGCCGGCAATCTCGTCCATATCGTCGAACATATCGCGGCGTCGAGTCGATCCGCCGGAGCCGCCGGCGGTGCTGCCGCCTGACGAACTGCTCGAGGAGCCGCTCGATCCGCTCGTTCCGGACGAACTCGACGTCGAGTACTTCGTCGACTGGGAGGCACTCGACTCAGTGCGGACCTCGGTGCCGAACTCTTTACAATCATCACATAATTCGAGCTCGGCCCCCTCGACCTTCACCGTCGTCAGCGACGGCTGCTCACTGCCGCACATCTCGCACTGGGGCATAGTTCCCCGTAGTCGAGGGTACGGTATAAAGCACACGCCGCGGGACGTGGCGATGCCGAGGGGTCACGCGGAGCGGTGGGTCGCGCCTCAGTGTCGGTCGTCGCCAGTATCGCGCCGCGCCGCCCGCTCCGCATCCGTCCTGTTCATCGTCTGCCGCTGGTCGTGCTCGCTCCGGACGAGGCCGTAGAGGACCAGCGGCGCGCCGATCCCGAACAGCAAGGCGACGAGCGCGAACGCGGCCCCGGTCATCACCCGAGGAAGACGTCGACGATGTCGCTACTGCCCGAGGTGGTGTCGCGGTACAGTTCGGAGTAGCCGCAGTTCGCGCACGAGACGACTTTGAAACTGTTCGTCTGAATGTCGAACAGCTTCGAGAAGCCGCCGCCGGTCGTCGAGATCTTCCCGACGTCAGTCTCTTCGTGGCCGCACTTCGGACAGCCGCGGTCGGTGGTGGAGGATGGTGTGGGGACCATACACCGGCCTCCTGTCGCAACCCTAATGGGCTTTGTCCCGCTCGGCGGTCAGCCCAGGTCCGACCACGCACCCCAGAAGCGCTGGAGCGCCGTGAGGTGGCCGACGACGGCGAAGAAGACCAGCAGCCAGCCCACGATCGATACTCCGAGGACGCCGAGGGCCGGGCCGGGAACGACGCGGCCCAGGGCCGTGAGCACGGTGGCGACGCCGATGATCGCCAGTCGGTCCGCCCGGCCGACGAGGCCGCCGTACTCCCGGCCGAGGCCGACCGCCTGAATCTGGGTTCCGAGATACGACGTCATCAACACGCCCGTGACCGCGGCCAGGCCCAGTCCGTAGGCGTCGGTTCCGGCCGCGAGACCGACGAGCATCGAGATGTCGGCGTACCGATCGAGCACGTGATCGAGCAGGTCCCCACCGTCGCTATCGACCCCCTGGGCCCGCGCGAGAGCGCCGTCGACGAGGTCGAGCCATCCATTCACAAAGACGAACAGCGCGCCGAGAACGTACCACGTCGGTGTCGCGAGGTAGAACGCGCCTCCGGCCGCGACGGCAAATCCGAACGCGACGACGCTGACGCCGTCGGGGCTCAATCCGAGTCGATCCGCGGCCGAGACGAACGGCGCGAGCAGCCGATCCGCGAACTCACGGTACTGGTCGAGCGTCATCGTCGATTAAACGGACTCGATGAAGTCGACGACGCCCACGCGGGGCGGAATCTCGCTTTCGACGGCCGCAGCCACGTCGTCGGCGACGGCCTCGGGAGAGCGATCCGTAGTGTTGATTTCCCAGATCGAATCTTCGCCGTGCCGTTCGACTGCTTCGGCGAGAATCACGTCGAGCGCCTCGCTCTCTGCGTTTTCCGCCACCGACGCCTCCGACTCGCCGCGGTCGCGCAGCCGTGGTTTCAGTTCCTCGGGATGACAGCGGAGGATGACGACGTTGTCGACGTCCAGCAGGTGCGAGAGGTGCGAGTCGATGAGCGACTTCCCGTCGTCGGACTGCGCCTCCTGCACCCACGACCCGACGGCGTCGAGGTCAACCACGAGCGAGTCGCGCTCGACATCCCGCTCTGCGAAGAGGTCCGCCTCGCGGATCGCGTCGTTGAGATGGAGTACGTCGAGGCCGAGTCGCTGCTCGACGAGGTCAGCGACGGTCGTCTTCCCCGTCCCCGGCGTCCCCGTGAGCGCGATCTGTGTCACGGTTCGGCCGCCTCCACCCCGATGTCGGCGACGACCTCGTTGATGACTTCGACGGCCCGGCGCGTTCCCTCACGGGTCCCGCAAGAGACTCGAATGCACTCTGGAAGTCCGAAACTGGACGTGTCGCGGACGATGACGCCGCGCTTTTGCGCCGCGCTGGCGACCGCGCTCGCGTCCCCGACCTCACAGAGGACGAAGTTACCGCCCGAGGGCCACGTCGGCACGTCGAGGTGCTCGTGATAGTGCTCTCGGGCCCAGCGAGCGGTCTCGATGGAGCGCTCGAGGTGGTCGTCGTCGTCGAGTGCGGCCAGTGCGGCCCGACAAGCGAGTTCGTTCGCAGCGAACGGCGTGTTCACCCGCGCGTACGCATCGGCCCACGCCGTGGGAACGGCAGCATAGCCGATTCGGAGTCCGGCGAGGCCGTAAGCCTTCGAGAAGGTGCGGAGCACCGCGACGTTGTCGTACTCGTCGAGGAGTTCGATGGCCGACGGCGCGTCGTAGTACTCACCGTAAGCCTCGTCGACGGCGACGAGCGTCTGGTCGTGGACGCCCTCCGCGAGCGTCCGGATCTCCTCGGTTTCGAGGACCGATCCCGTCGGGTTGTGCGGCGTCGTCACGTAGACGATCCGCTCACCGTCGTACGACGAGAGGACGTGTTCGGCGCTCTGTTCGAAGTCGTCCTCCTTCGAGACCGGATACGTGGTCGTCTCGCCGTGGTGATAGCGCGCCGACATCGGATAGTACGAAAACCCCGGATCCGGGACGAGCATCTCGTCGCCGGGATCGAGAAACGCCCGCGAGAGGTAATCGATCCCGCCGTCGGCACCGGCGCTCACCCACACCTGTGTGTCGTCGAGCCCCCAGTACTGAGCGATCCGTGCAGTGAGATCGGTGTGGGAGGCCTTCGGGTAGACGTTCACATCAGATGCAGCGTTCTCGACAGCAGCGATAGCGGCCGGGCTCGGGCCGTGGGGGTTCTCGTTCGACGAGAGCTTCGTCAGCTCCTCGGGGTCCATCCCGAGATCGCGAGCCACCTCCTTGGCCCCCCGCCCGGGTACGTATGCCTTGTGTGCGGAGAGATCCCTCGGTTGCATATTCGTACGGAGTCGCCGGCGGGTCTTGAAGGGTGCGTCTCGGACTTCGGCCGCCGGCCCGCTCGATCCGCTGTGCTCCCGAGACTTTATATCGGATAGAGCGGCCAGCCACGCCGTGATCTGACCGTTTCCCCGTGTCGACAGCGGTTGTCCGGCACAACGGCGTGGGGACAGCGCAGCCCGGATCGGGGCGAATCCGGTCTGTAGCGGGTGCCGGCTGTTCGCTATCTCACAGAGACGCTTCCAGTGCGTCGGCCGCGCGCAGCGAGAGCGCCGCGATGGTGAGCGTAGGGTTCATCGCCCCACCCGTGGGGAACGTCGATGAGCCAACGACCCAGAGGTTCGGGAGGTCGTGGGACCGGCAGTCGGCGTCTACGACGCTCCGTTGGGGGTCAGAGCCCATCCGCGTGGTTCCCATCTGGTGGTACGCCGGCCCGGTGGCGTCGGGGCCGACGGTCCACTCGACATCCGCGCCGAGTTCCGTCAGGATCCGGTGCTGGATCGCGTTGGCGCGTTCGATCACCCGTTTGGTCCGTTCGTCGAGTGACCACTCCACGTGGGGGACCGGGTTGCCGTGATCGTCGCGCTCGCTCGGATCGAGGGTCACGCGGTTCTCGACGCTGGGCAGTTGCTCGACGAGTGCACCGACTGCGACGTGATTCCCGTATGAGTCACGCAACTGACTGAGTAGGTCGTCGCCCCACGTGTCGGCATCCAGGGCTTCCGTCACGGGCGACGGCCCCGCGTAGTTGAGGAACTCAAGTTTCAGCCCCTCGAGGGGTTCGGAGTCGTCGTAGAACTGGTGACACTCGCTGGTGTTGAAGCCGATGTGGTTCTGCCGGGTCGGTTCGTCGAGTTGGCCGCCCGCCCCGGCGAAGAGATGATCCATAAAGAAGCGGCCCACCACGCCCGAGGAGTTGGCCAGCCCGTCGGGATACTGGTCGGAGGACGAGAGCAAAAGCAATCGGGCGTTCTCGACACCCCCACAGGCGACCACGAACCGCCGCGCCGACTGTCGGTGTTCGGTCCCGTCGGGCGTCGCGTACACAGCCGTCTCGACCCGACCGCCGTCGTCGTCGTGTTCGAGTCGCTGCACAGGTGCGTGATCGACGACGCGCGCGCCGGCCTCCCGGGCCTTCTGGATGTGGGACGCTGCGGTGTACTTCGCGCCCGACGGGCAGACCGGTTTGCAGGTGCCGTAGCCCTGACACGCGGCGCGGCCGTCGTACGGCTCGGAGTTCCGCGCGTTCGGGACCGAGTGCATATCGATGCCGAGGCGTTCGCAGGCGTCGGCGAAGAGCGAGTCCGAGTGGGAGGGCGGGAACGCCGGGAGTGGGAACGGCTCCTCCCGCGGCGGCGCGTACGGATTGTCTATCGCGCCGGCGACGCCGAACGCCCGCTCTGCGACGACGTAGTACGGCCGGAGATCCTCGTAGGAGAGCGGCCAGTCAGCGCCGACGCCGTGTCGCGTCCGCATCTCGAAGTCGCGCTCGTGGAGTCGCATCACCATTCCCTGCCAGTGGAGGGTGGAGCCACCGATTCCTTTCACCCGCGCCGCGTTGAGCGGGTAGCCCCGTCCACCGGACGTGTACGCGTCGCGCGGTCCGCCCATCTCCCACGGATTGCTCATTCCCGGGCGGATGACGGTCTCTTGCTGTTCGAGTCGGCGATCGTCGTCGAAGTACGGGCCCGCTTCGAGCACGACGACGTCCGCGCCCGCCGCGGCAAGACGGTGAGCGACGAGAGCACCCGCGGGACCGGCACCGACGACGCAGACATCCGCCTGGGCGGATGGAGTCCGATCACTCCCGTCACCGACGCCGCCGTCAGTCGGTTCAGCCATCGTCGGTCCGGTCTCCCTGCGTCGCTGCCGCATCGGACATCGATCCCCGCTGGTAACTCTTGATGCCGCCGGGGTGCCCGATGGGGTTCTCGATCCCTACGAGTCGGCCGCCCGTCGGCGACGAGTAGAACGCGAAGAGCAGATCGTTGACGAGGTAGAACCGGACTCGCTCGGTGAGCGTGCCCGCCGGTTCCGGATCGGCCGTCTCGACACCGATCCCCCGAAACAGTTGATCACGGGTCTCAACGTCGAGCGTCGCGTAGGCCGTGCCTTCCCAGTCCCGTGCGAGCGCGTCGAGTTGGGCGGCCGCCTCGCGCATTCCTGCCCGGTACGAGGGCTGATCGTCGATCCGGCCGAGAACGTACGTTTCGACGAACGCGCGTCGCCCCTCAACGTCGCTCGGGTAGAGCACCTCCGCGACCCCGTCGAGAAGATCCAGAAGCGGTGTCGAGAGCGAGGGCGAGGAGCGGCTCTGGTCGCTTCCGGTCGCAGCATCGGCTGTCGGTGCGCCGTACCGACCGGCGAGCACACCCCCGCCGATGGCCGAACCTGTGGCGGCCAGCGCTGCCAGCGCGTCGCGTCGGGTCAGTTCCACACCACGGGATTAGGCACACCTAAACTTATGAGTTACCTTTCGTCGTCACCTGGACGAGCCAATTGCGACACGTCACCCGGACGAGTCGATTGCGACACGTCACCCGCGACTGGAGCGGAACGCGGGTCCGAGGATCACGGCGACCCCCCGGCACGACGAACAGCGTCACGTTCAGTCTGATTCCGAGGTTCCAGGCGATGGCGACTCCGTGAACGGACGTCAGAAAGGCCGCGAGAGCGACGCCGAAGATAGCCGGTGCGGGACCGTCGCGCCCGAACGGCAGAGCGCCTCGCACTGCTCCGAGGGTGAGGAGACCGATTGCGGGGACGAAGGCAACCGCGAGCGGAGCGGTCATACACTCGTTCGGCGCTCCCCCGGTTCCGAACCGGACGGCCATCCGATCGGGAAGCGACGGGAGGAGGGCGACGCCTGCGATCCCTGCGACGTGGAGGGCGACCGAGAGCGCGTCGAGGCGGGAATATCGCATAGCCGATGCTTCGCGTCGAAGTCAAAAAGCGTGCGTGGGGCGGATTACGGGATCCGCACGTCGTGTTCGAGGACGCCGACGCCGTCGAGTTCGACTTCGACGGTGTCGCCGTCTTCGAGCGGTCCGACGCCGGCGGGGGTTCCGGTTGCGATGACGTCGCCCGGTTCCAGCGTCAGATACGTCGTGATCTCCTCGATGAGGTCGGGAACCGAGAAGGCGAGGTGGTCTCGCGACGAGGACTGCCGCGTCTCGCCGTTCACTCGGAGTTCGATCTCGGCGTCGGCGGCCACTTCGTCGGGGCTGGCGAGCACCGGTCCCATCGGCGCGGCGTTGTCGAAGGCTTTGCCCCGGACCCAGTTCGTCTCCTGTCGCTGGTCGTCGCGGTTCGAGAGGTCGTCCAGGCACGTGAAGCCGGCGACGTACTCCATCGCGTCGGCGGCGTCTACGTAGCGGGCCTGCTCGCCGATGACGACCGCTATCTCCGCTTCGTGGTCGATCCGTTCTTTCCCGGCCGGGAGCGTCACGGTGTCGCCGTGGCCGGCAACCGCGTTCGGCGGCTTGAGAAACAGCAACGGTCGATCCGGCAGTTCGTTGTCCATCTCCGCAGCGTGATCGGCGTAGTTGCGGCCGATACAGACGATCTTCGTCGGGTCCGACGGCGCCAGCACGTCTACTGCATCGAGTTCGTACGTCTCGCCGGCGAACGAGACGCTATCGCCGTGCCACTCGCCGGTTCGGATCGATCCTGCGGGATCTCTGAATCTGACCGTCTGCATACTCGGGTCCTCGGTGCCCCGGTGTTTCGTTCTTTCTATCACGACGCCGCCAGACCCTTCAGAGCCCCCGTGAAATGCCACCGGTATGCCCTCCGTAGATCTCTGGAGTTCCGTATTCGGTCTCGCGATGCTTCTGATCGGTGCCGTCGTGTTCGCCTTCAGCGGTCGGCACGTCTGGCGGGCGATCACCGTCCGCCGCGCGACCCAGTCCGAATCAATCCAATCGGCCGACCCGGGAACGCTGCGCAGCCTCACCGGGACCGTCGAACCCGGCGATTCGGGCCTGCTCACCGCGCCGTTCAGTGGCCGCGATTGCGTGGCGCTGCGGTATGCGGCCGAGGAACGGCGGTTGACGCCAGCGATACTCCTTCGGTTCGTGACGATTCACGAGACCGCGGGGTCGGTCGCGTTCCGCCTCCGGACCGCTGCAGACGTCGTTGACGTCGATCGCTCGGTTCGGACTGTCTCGCTCGAACGGGACACCATCGCGACGGTCCCCGCCGACGCCAACCCGCCGGATCGGGTGACCCAGTTCGAGCGCACGGTAAGCGGTTATCCGCAGACGACGCGGTGGCGGACGCCTCCGGCGATCCTCCGACCGCTGTTCACGACGCTGTCTCTGGGAACGCGTCGCTACACCGAACAGCGAGCGACGCGCGGCGACACAATCACCATCGTCGGCCGGGTCGCAGACGCCGGCATCGATCCGGTTGTCGTCTCGGACGCCACCCCGGCGACGACTGCCTCCCGGATGGCTCGAACGTCGCTGGGGGGCATTGCCATCGGCGTCGGGAGCGTTCTGCTCGGTGCGTTGGTTCTGACGCTGTGACCGATCCGGGTTTTCCCAGACGTGCGTAACCGAGCGACAGTCCGCCGCCCGACTGCGTCCGGGACAGTACGCTTTATTGTCGATCCGGAGCAATGTATACACGGACGATGACAATGGACCTCACCTGGCACGGCCACTCGACGTGGCACGTCGACGTCGACGGCACGACATTCCTGATCGACCCGTTCTTCCAGAATCCGATGACAGAACTGTCGGCCGAGGACGTCGCGACGCCCGACTTCGTCCTCCTGACTCACGGTCACGCCGACCACGTCGCCGATGCCGGGGCGTTCACCGACGCGACGGTCGTCGGTGTCCCCGAACTGACGGCGTATATGGAGGAAGAAGTCGGCTTCGGGTCGTCGGTCGGGATGAACATCGGCGGCACGGTCGAGTGCGGTGACGCCTTCGTCACGATGCACCGCGCCGACCACACTAACGGGCTCAACACGGATTACGAGTACAGCCTCGGACCGCCGACTGGCTTCCTCATCAGCGACGAGGAACCCACACAGGAGTCCGACCCGGACGCGACGACGTTCTACCACGCCGGCGACACGGGGCTGATGTCCGAGATGAAAGACGTCATCGGCCCGTATCTCGAACCGGACGCCGCGGCGCTCCCGGTGGGGGATCACTTCACGATGGGCCCGACGCAGGCTGCCATCGCAACGGAGTGGCTCGGCGTCGATCACCTCCTGCCGATGCATTACGACACCTTCCCGCCGGTCGAAATCGACACCGACGACCTCCGCAGCGAGGTTTCGGCCAGCGGTTCGGACGCCGAGGTGCACCTCCTTGCCGGCGACGAGACGTTCGCGCTGGAGTGACCACGCGGAACCTCCGGACACGCCGGCTACCGAGGCAACTTTTAGGACCGTTGCCCTCCTCCTCTCGGACGAGATGAGCGACATCCAGACATCGACAGTCAGCGAGGAAGGGTACGCGAGCACCAGCCAGGTCGGTGATTTCGAACTCACAATTGACGCGACAGACGAGTATGGACCGAACCCGAACGCCACACTCGTGGCGAACTACGCGTCCTGTTTCCTCCCGGCCGTTCGCGTCGGGGGGCAACAGCGTGGCCACGACGACCTCGGAACAATCCAGATCGATGCCGACGCGGATCTCGATGCGGACGACGACCTCGAGGCGATCCGCTTCGATCTCTACGTGGAGGCCGACCTCTCGGATGACGAACTATCGGAAATCGTCGATCGCGCCGAGGACATCTGTCACGTCCACAGCGCGCTGCGCGAGGGGCTCCACGCAGCAATCACCGCCCACGGCGACGCGTTCTGAGACTCCTAGCGTCGGTGATACGCCCGGTAACTCATCGCCTCCCCGTCGGCGATGACGACGTCCCGGCCCTCGGGGTCCGGGATCTCGGCTTCTTCGACCTCGTCGTGTGAAACGTACGGGCCAGATGGTTCTGCGACCTCTTCAGCGTACACGTATGGGCTGTTTGGCTGGTGATCCATATTCGATGCTAGGCGACGATGAATTATAAAGATTTGTCAGACGTTATCACATACCGAAACTCAGTCGTCTGCGACCGCTGGCTCGCCGGCTTCGATCTCCGTGCCCAAGAGGTCGAGGAACGACGCGAGCCACTCGGGGTGGTCAGGCCAGGCCTGCCCGGTCACGAGGTTGTCGTCGACGGTCACCCCGTCGACCCACGAGCAACCGGCGGCCTCGAGTTCAGCCCGGACCGCGGGATAGGCCGTCATTTCGTAGCCGTCGAGGACTCCCGCCGCCGCGAGGATCTGCGGCCCGTGGCAGAGCGCCGCGACGGGTTTGTCTGCCTCGAAGAAGTGCCGAACGGCGTCTAACACCTGGTCGTACGTCCGGAGATACTCCGGCGCGCGCCCGCCAGGAACGACGAGCGCGTCGTAATCCGCGGGGTCGATCGAGTCGAACGTGGCGTTGACCTCAAAGTCGTGGCCGCGTTCCTCAAGGTACGTCTGGTCGCCGCGGAAGTCGTGAATCGCAGTCTTGACCGTTTCGCCCGCTTCCCTCTCGGGGCAGACGGTGTCGACGTCGTGGCCGACCATCTCCAGAGCTTGGTACGGTACCATCGTCTCGTAATCCTCACCGAAGTCGCCGACGATCATCAGGATCTCTTTGCCCATTGCGTCCGCCCGTATGACCGCCAGAATGTTATAATTACTGACTATTTATCGTGATGTATCTTAGAGAAGCGACTCCAACTCCGCGAGCGAGTCCCACACGTAGTCCGGTTCGACCGGCGACGCCGCGAGGTCGTCGTCGACGGTGACGCCAGTCCGGACAAGTGCCGTCGTCATCCCCGCCTGCGACCCGAGGGCGATATCGGTATCGAGGCGGTCGCCGACGACGAGAACGTCCGCCGGCGGCAGATCCAATCTCTCCAGCGCCATCGCCCGCGCGGTCTCGCTGGGCTTTCCCAACATCGCCGACGGGTCGCGGCCCGCGACGTTCGCGATGGCATCGATGACCGCACCCGAACCGGGGACGTCCCCCTCCGGGGCCGGGATGACGATATCAGGATCGGTGCCGAGGAACGCGACCTGTTCCCGCCTGAGGAGCCACAGACAGGCCCGGAGCATCTCGTAGTCGAACTCGCGGTCGAGCGACGCGACGAGGGTGTCGGGGGTCTGGCGAAGTTCGCCGCTCGAATCCAACCGCTCGATCGACAGTCCCCTCGCCGAGAGGAGTTCGAGCAATCCCGGTTCGCCGACCACAGCGATCCGGTCGTCAGCGTGGTGTTCAGAGAGGTACTCGGCGGTCAGTGTCCCGGCGGTGAGCACCTCGTCGGCGTCGACGCGGAAGCCCGCGCGCTCCAGGCGGGCCTCGTACGCCTCGGGTGGTTTCGTCGGATTGTTCGACACGAAGAGTCGGCGGATCCCCGCGGCCTCGACGGCGTCGACGCCCACTTTGGCACCGGGGATCGGTTCGTCGCCCCGGACGACAGTTCCGTCCACGTCGAAGATGACACCGCGCACGTCCATCACCAACGATAGATGCGACGTCGTGTTGAACGTAGCGGCCGCACCGGCCCACGCACCCTACTACGTCCCAGAAATGAGATGCAAAACTGATCTGATACGGAAAGAGGCATATACGACACGTCCCAGTGAACCAATGTGACGAACGCCCAGCTCACTCTCGTTCAGATCGACAACTACGGACCGTGGACAGTAACCCCGAATCCCCGACGTGAAATGGACCTCCAAACGTTGCAGTCGCGGCTTTTTGCCGATCTCGCACAGTTCGTCGGCGGCCGGGGAGGATACGTCTTTTTCACGCGCTTCGACAATATGGTCGCGATCACGAACGGTCTCGACCGGACGGATCACGACCTGCTTCAGGAGACGATCGGCAACCGCTATCCGGTCACGATTAGTCTGGGAACCGGCACGGATCCGTCGCCGATTTCGGCTCTCGAATCGGCCACGGCGGGACTGCAGGACGCCGGCTCCGCACAGGACGGCGACCGCCGTGAGGTTCGCTTCGGCGAGTACCTCACCGAGGACCAGCGGACGCCCGAGGACGTTCAGATCGCGCACTTCGACGTCAACGACGCCACCGGGAAGTACACGGACCAACTCAACGAGTTCGACTCGTTCATCCAGATCGAACAGGGTTACGCGACGCTGATGCGCTATCTCCGCGAGGAGCACGGCGGACTGTCCTTCTTCGTCGGCGGCGACAACATCATCTCGATCTGCCCCGGGATGACCGAGAGCGACTACCAGGAATCGATCTCGCACGTCGAGTCCACCGCGGGCGTCGAACTCAAAGTCGGCGTCGGTATCGACAAGACGCCGCACGGAGCCGGTATGGAAGCCAAGCACGCCCTCGAAACGTGCCGCCACCACGGGACGATTGTCGAACTGGGAGAGGCCCAGGACGACGTCGGAGTCGCGACGGACTGAGGATCGGCGACTCATCGCAATTTTGCCGGATCGTGTGTAAAACGACAAGAGCGATTTTCGATATTGAAAAATATTTTTTCGCAAAAAGAACTAAGTCGCTGGCGACCCTACGTTCAAACGAGATGAGTACCCAACAGACCGTCCGACAGCGAGCCGACGAAGTCGAAGGTAGCGACGCGCTCCGGATCGATTCCGACAAAGCGAGCCAACTCGTCGATGCGCTGAACACCGATCTCGCCTCGACGTTCGTGCTCTACCACCAGTTGAAGAAGCACCACTGGAACGTCGAGGGCGCGGAGTTCCGCGACCTTCACCTCTTCCTCGGCGAGGCGGCCGACGAAGCCGAAGAGTTCGCCGACGAACTCGCAGAGCGCGCGCAGGCGCTCGGTGGCGTCCCGGTCGCCGGGATGGACGCGCTGACCGAACAAGCGGCGGTCGAGGCCGAAGACGAGGACGTCTACGACATCCGAACGTCGCTGGAGAACGATATGGCGATGTACGGCGACATCATCGAGTCGCTGCGCGACCACGTCGAACTCGCTGAGAACCTCGGCGACCCGACGACCGCGCATCTGCTCCGTGAGAACCTCATCGAAGTCGAGGAAGCCGCCCACCACATCGAGCATTACCTCGAAGACGACACGCTCGTCAACGAGTAATAGCACAGACCCGGTCTCTCGGCCGACTCGAGTGGTCCTTCTTTTTGAGCCGTCAGCGTTCGACAGTCAGCGCTGCGTCCGCATCGAGCGCGATCCACCCGTCGCTGTTGTCGGCCTCGGTAAAGACGATCCGATCAGGTGACGACTGGTGGGCGGAGATCTGTTCGTGATCGGGATCCGGCTCTCCGTCAGTCGCGCGCGGGTCGGCATCGCTGTGTTCCATCATCAGAGAGTGAGGTACAGGCGTGTATAATGTTTTTGGTCGGCCTAAACAAGTGCCTGTACACCGAGCCGAGAGCAGACAGTATATGTCCTCCTGGTTCGAGCGTCCCGGTGTGACAGATTCACTCTTTACGCCGCTCTCGCTTCGGGGGACGACGATCCCGAACCGAATTATGGTGTCGCCGATGTGCCAGTACTCAGCGCCGGACGGCTTCGCGACCGACTGGCATCAAGTCCACCTCGGCAGTCGCGCTGTCGGCGGTGCGGGCGTCGTGATGTCCGAAGCGACGGCGGTGTCGCCGACGGGACGGATCACGCCGACGGACCTCGGCATCTGGTCGGACGATCACGCCAACGCGCTCCGCGACACGGTCGGATTCATCCGCGAGCGCGGCAGCGTCCCCGGCATCCAACTGGCCCACGCCGGACGCAAAGCGAGTAGCCGTGCGCCCTGGGACGGCGGCGGCCCGATCCCGACTGATGAGAGTGGCTGGGAAACGCTCGCACCGAGTGCGAAGGCCTACCCACACGAGGAGGGCGAGGTCCCGACGAAAGCGATGGACCATTCGGCCATCGACCGGGTGATCGAGCAGTTCCGCCTCGCCGCCAAGCGCGCACGCGATATCGGTTTCCGGATAGCCGAGGTTCACGCGGCCCACGGCTATCTGCTCCACGAGTTCCTCTCGCCGGTCACCAACGACCGCGACGACGCGTACGGGGGGACGTTCGAGAACCGCGCGCGACTCCCTTGCGAGGTGACTGAGGCCGTCCGATCCGTGTGGCCCGAAGACGCTCCGGTCTTCGTGCGGATCTCGGGCACCGATTGGCTCCCGAAACGCGACTCCTGGACCATCGAGGACTCGGCACGCCTCGCACCGCTCCTGGCCGAGGCCGGCGCCGATCTGATCGACGTCAGTTCGGGAGGGATCCACCCGGACCAGCGCCTCCCCAACGCCGGGCCGGGGTATCAGATTCCCTACGCCGAGCGCGTCGGCGACGCCACCGACATCTCAGTCGGAGCCGTCGGCGGGATCACGACGCCACAGCAGGCCGACCAGTTGATCCGCAACGACCGGGCTGACCTCGCTATCGTCGGCCGCGAACACCTGCGGAACCCCTACTTCGCGCTCGAAGCCGCGCATAAACTCGGCGTGGAAGTCGAGTGGCCGAAGCAGTACGAGCGCGGCCGTTTCCGGTAAGCGACCGCCCCGAACACCGCTCTCACCATCGAACTTATTCTCATCCGAGCCGACACTCCCGTATGCGCGCTGTCTCGCTGTTGCCCTCAGCGACTGAGATCCTTTCGACCCTCGGCGTCGAACCAGTCGGAATCTCACACAGTTGTGATTACCCGCCTCCCGTCACCGATCGGCCGCGCGTCACGCGTACGGTCATCGACCACGAAGGCCGATCGAGCAACGAGATCGACGATCAGATGCAGTCCGTCGACGGCGCAGTGTACGACATCGACGCGGATCGGCTCGAAGCCCTCGATCCCGACGTCGTCGTCACCCAGGCTACCTGCGACGTCTGCGCCGTCGAGTCGTCGGCGGTGTTCGAGACAGTTGCTGCCCGCGACATCGACGCGACGGTGCTCACGCTTGACCCGCACTCTTTCGACGAGGTTCTCGCCGACGTCCGGCGCGTGGGCGACGTCGTCGGGCGGGCGGTGGAAGCAGAGGAGTTTCTCGAGGAGGCCCGAGATCGTATCGAGACCGTTCGCTCGCGAGTCGCGGACACTGACCATCCCCGAACGGCGGTGCTAGACTGGACGGCTCCCCCGATGAAAGGCGGCCACTGGATCCGCGATCTGATCGACCTCGCGGGCGGCGACGCATCGTTCCAGCCCGACGGTCCGTCGGAGCCCATCCGCTGGGCGGATCTCCGTGTGTACGACCCCGAACGGCTCGTCATCGCGCCCTGCGGGTTCGAGACGGAGCGGGCGGTCGAAGCTGTCACCGAGTTGACCGCACAACCCGGCTGGGCGGATCTCAGCGCGGTCCGCAGCGGCCACGTCTTCGCTGTCGACGGTAACGCCCTGTTCAACCGTCCCGGCCCTCGACTGGTCGACTCGCTCGAGCGTCTATCGGACTGCCTCCACCCCGACCGCGCCGACGCCGTCGAGGGTGAACGCGTGTGTCGCGTCGAAGGACAAGTCGAGACGATCCCATCGTAACCACGAACTACTGACTGCCGGCCGACCTGCACGGACACTTTTTGCCGTTGCAAACCCAAACGCGTGTATGGCTCCTCCCGATCCGAACGACCGCTCCGACGAGGAACTCCGCGACCTCGTTGAAGATCTCGACCGGACGCTCTCGACCCTTCGCGACGAACTGGACCGACGGGACGACACCGAGTCGGCGGCGTGGCGGACCGGTTCTGGAGATCGACGTGGACTGCAACCGCCCTCGCCCTCGGACCTGTTCCGCTTCACCGAACAGCATACGATTCCGACTGTCATCTCGACGCTGGAGGCGACGATCCGGTCGCTGGAGATGCTCCGCGGCGTGCTGCGACTCGTCGATCCGGAACGATCGGCCCTGGACTCACGGAACACTCGTCGCCGCACGTCGTCAGCCGACCGCCTGAGTGACGGCGTCGCCGGTATCGGTCGGGGCGCTGCTTCCGGGGTCGAACGCGCCCTTTCGGAACTCCAGCGTGCGCTCTCGGAGTCCGATCTGCCCGACGACGACCCGTCACGCGAGTTGCTCGAAGACGCCCGGCAACTCTCCGAGGAGGTCTCGGACCGGCTGTCGGCGTCTACAGACCGTGAGTACGTCGACGTGGACCGCACCGCATCCGGACGCGAGCGCCGAGACGCCGGCGGGGCGGAACGAACTGACGCGGAGGGAGGAGGCGACGCGGACCGACGGTCGGCCCGCACGACAGAACCGGTCGAAATCGACGTCACCGGATCGCAGACGGATGCGGAGGGAGGAGCCGACGCGGACGCCAGCCACGAAGACGGCGAACACCAGTCCGACGAGGAGGACGCGTCTCCCGAAGTCGACGTCGAGGCGGAACTAGAATCGATCAAAGACGAGGTCGGTGGCGACAACGGTCGCGTGGAGCCCACAGCGGACCGCGTCGAGGAGACCGACAGCGGGACTGGCGCCGCGGACAGTAATAACGAAAACGCCGACAGCGAGATCGGGGACGCCGATGGCGAGACTGAAAACGCCGACAGCCACACACAAGCCGCCGATGGTCCCTCCGACGGTTCGGACACCGTCGATTCCACGTAGTCGGGCGCGCCGCTCTCAGGGAGCCGCGAGTCGGAGTAGACGGCCCGACTCGCCGTCGCCGCCGCTCTGGTTTGTCGTCAGCGCGTAGACGTCACCGGCCTGATCGCGGCCGAATCCCAGCACGTACTGACCTAATTCGGTGTCGCCGGTAACCGGGACGGTTGCGATGGTCCAGGGTGGCTCTCTACCGGGATCGACCGCGAACAGTCGGCCGCGGGCCACGAAGTCCGAGAAGACGTACGCGCCTCGCAGATTCGGGACCGCATCGCCGGTCGCGACGTGACCCCCGATGATCGAGATGCCGGAGATCTCGCCGCCCTCGTGGGGGTACTCCGCCACCGGATCGACGAACGGTTGACCGTCGGGTCCGGTCGTCGGGCACTCCTCCCGCTGGAAGCAGTGAGCACCCTCACGGACGTTCCACCCGTAGTTGCCACCGGCTTCGAGCAGGTTCACCTCCTCCCAGGCGTTCTGGCCGACGTCCGCGACGTAGCAGTCTGATCCGTGAAAGGAGAGTCGCCAGGGGTTTCGGAACCCCCAGGCGTACTGCTCAGCGGCCCCCTCGCGTCCGACGAGTGGATTTTCTTCCGGGATCGCGTACGGCTTGTCTGCGTCGCGCCCCTCCACCCCGCCCCGACCGTCGACGTCGATTCGGAGGACGCTCCCGAGCAGATTGGCCGTGACGTCCTGGCCGTTTCCGCCGTCGACGGTGTCGTACCAGTCGTCGGCGTGTCCCTGCCCCACGTCGTTGGCTCCGCCACCGTCGCCGAAGGGGACGTAGAGGTAGCCCTCCGGGCCGAACGCGATGGCCCCGGCGTCGTGGTTCCCTTGCGGTTGCGGCACCTCCAATAGCGTGCGTTCTCGCGGGTCTTCAGCGACCTGAGCGGTTGGGTCGACCGTGAACTCCGCGAGGACAGACGTGTGACTGTATCCGTCGGGTGTTCCCGCTCGTGACGACGCGCTGTAGCGGACGTAGAGGCGACCGTTACTCGCGAACGAGGGGTGCGCAGCGACGCCGAGAAGGCCGCGCTCGCTTCCGAGAATGATCCGGTCGGCGAGGTCAAGAAACGGCGTCTCCCGACGGCCGCTCTCGCTGACCGCCCAGATTCGACCGTTGCGATCGACGACGAATCGCCGGTCCGTCCCCTCGGGCGCGACGAAATCAAGCGGGGCCGAAAACCCCGAAGCGACGGGTTCGAGTACGACCGCCGAACCGTCGAACGTCGGAGTGGGACGACCGGTCTCTGTCGGCGTTGGGACTCGCGTGTTGGGCGTGCTTCCGGTGCTCGCGGCTTCCGTGGTCCCGGACGCGCCGCCGGTGCTTCCGGACCCGTCGTCCTCGCCGGCGGGTTCGGTGGGCGCGCTACAACCCGCCACTGAACCCAGCGCGGCGAGGCCGCCGATCCGAAGGAACCGTCGTCGTCGCAGACGCTTCATATCGATAGCTCGGTTCCGAGACACAAGTATCGTCCCCCCGATCGAATCCGAACCCCTTACGCCCGGAGGCTTCCGAGCCGTAGGTATGACAGTCGCACTCGTCGCCGAGGACGTGAACAAATCCTACGGCGACGTGATGGCGCTCGACGGCGTCTCGCTTTCGGTCGCCGCCGGTGAGGTGTTCGGCCTCGTCGGGCCGAACGGCGCGGGCAAGACCACGCTGGTCCGCGCACTCACTGGGACGACGACGGTGACGGGTGAGGTTTCGCTTCTGGGGCAGGAGCCGTCGGCGGTCGATTCGTCGCAGATCGGCCTGCTCCCGCAGTCGTTCTCGCCGGCGGGCCGACTCACGCCACGCGAACTGCTCGCGCAGTACGCCGGTCGGTACGATACGGCCCGCGATTCCGACGCGGTGCTCGCGGACGTGGGGATCGAAGGCGAGCCGGCGAATCAGTGGTACGAGGAACTCTCCGGGGGGCAGAAGCGCCGCGTCTGTGTCGCGATCGCGCTTGTCAACGACCCCGATGTCCTCTTGCTCGACGAGCCGACGACCGGGATCGACCCGGCCGGCCGGCGTGCCCTGTGGTCGTTGCTGGAAGATCTGGCCGCCGGTGGAACCACGGTCTTTCTCACCTCTCACTCGATGGCTGAAGTCGAGCGGCTCGCGGACCGTGTGGGCTTTCTCACCGACGGCGACCTCGTCACTGTCGGCTCGCCGCGGGACCTCGTGGACACCCACGGCGGCGCGTCCAGGCTCCTCGTCGAGACGGACGCTCCCCCGGACGCCCTCACAGCGACGCTCTCACATTCAGTTTCGACGCGCGGTGATCGGGTGGTCGTCGAAGCGGTCGGCCCGCGCGACATCGGCGACGTCGTCGATGCGCTCGACGCCGCAGGGCTCTCGTTCGAGTCGCTGACGTGGAAGCAACCGGATCTAGAGGACGTCTACCTCGAACTCACGGGCAAAACGTTCGAGGGTGCTGACACATCCGCGTCGTCGACGTCCATCCCCGCTATGGCAGGTGAGAGCCGGTGACCCGCCTCGGTCGACTCCGCGCCGAGTTCACTGCGGCCTGGCACGCGTTTCTCCGTCGCCGCACGGCGGTGTTTTTCACCTTCTTTTTTCCCGCCATCATCGTCGTGATCTTCGGCGCACTGGTCCAGACCCAGCCGACAGGCGGCGGCATCTTCGCCGAGCCGAAGGGGTACTACGTCGCCGGCTATCTCGCTGTCGTCGTCCTGTTCACGCCCCTGTCGCGGGTCGGGAGTACAGTGGCACGCCACCGCGAGGGGAGCCAGTTCGAGAAGTTGGCGACGACGCCGCTCTCCAGCGCCGAGTGGCTGCTCGCACAGTCGCTCGTGAACGTCGTCGTCATCGGCATCGCCGCGCTCCTGTTGCTCGTGCTCTCGGTGCTGGTCACCGGCACCGCGTTGGCGCTGTCACCCGCGACGCTCCTCGTGGTCCCGCTTGTCGCTGTCGGCGTCGTGCTCTTCTGCGGGATGGGTGCCATCATCGGACGTGTCGCCGACTCCCAGGACGGCGTCATTGCGGCGTCGAACGCCATCGCACTCCCGCTGCTATTCCTCTCGGAGACGTTTGTCACGCCCGACCTCCTCCCGGCGTGGTTCCGGCCCGCACTTGGCCTCTCACCGCTGACGTACGTGGCTCGTGGGATCCGAGCAGTCACCTATGCCGACGCGACGACGGTGGCCGCACCGAACCTCCTAATCGCCGCGGCGCTGGCCGTCGTGTTCTTCCTTGCTGGCGCGTACGCAGTCCCACAGACGGACTGAGTGTACCCCGCGCCCCTGTTGCCGGCCGACCGTGCCGCCACCTCGCGTCGCCTGCTTTTATCTTGCCTCCCCGACGACGGTGAGACGAGATGAGTACTCCGCATCCGAGTTCGGATTTCGAACGGCTGGTCAATAGCGGTGTCGTCGCGGTGATGCGCGGCGCAGACGCCGATACGATCATCGACGTGGCCCAGGCGCTCCACGACGGCGGTGTTACGGCCTACGAGATCACCGCAGACAATCCCGACGCGATGGCGCTCATCGAGGAGGTCTCGGCGTCGTTCTCGGCGGACGAGGCAATCGTCGGCGCGGGGACCGTCCTCGAAGATACGACCGCTCGACGGGCCATCGAACGCGGGGCGGAGTTCGTCGTCAGTCCCACGTTCGACGCGGGAGTCGTCGAGACGTGCAACCGCTACGGGACGCTCGTCGCCCCCGGTGTCCTGACACCGACCGAGGCGCTCGACGCCTACGAGGCCGGCGCCGACGTCGTGAAGGTGTTCCCCGCCTCGTCGATTGGGCCCGGACACCTTTCGAGCATCGCGGGACCGCTCCCCCAGATCCCGTTGATGCCCACTGGCGGTATCGACGCCGACAACGTTTCCGACTACATCGAGGCCGGCGCGGCCGTCGTCGGCGCGGGCAGCGCAATAATGGACGCCGACGCGATCGCCGCGGGTGACTTCGAGGCGATCACCGAGACCGCACGAGCGTTCACGCGCGAGATAGAACAAGCCCGGAGCGACTGAGGGCCCGGTCCACGGAATAAACGCCCACGGAGCCGAAGTATCTTAGTTCGCAACCCGAGATTATGTAGTATGGCCGAAGACGACGTCGACGATGTCGATCAGGCGATCCTCCACGCGCTTCAGGAAGACGCCCGCAATATGTCGTCGGGGGACATCGCTGAGCGGACCGAAACTTCGGGGAGCACCGTCCGAAAGCGGATACAACGGCTCGAATCCGACGGCATCATCAAGGGGTACAGCGCGGAGATCGACTACCAGGCGTCCGGCTACCCCCTCAGGATGCTGCTGTTCTGCACCGCTTCGATCCCCGAGCGGGGCGAACTCATCCCCGGAATCTTGTCGATCGACGGCGTCGTCTCCGTGCAGGAACTGGTCACGGGCGAGCAGAACCTCCTCGTCACCGTGGTCGGCAAAGACGACGACGACATCACCCCCGTTGCGCAGGAACTTCTGGAGATGGGGCTGACCGTCGCCGACGAAGTGCTCGTCCGGAGCCACGAGACGACGCCGTTCGGGGAGTTCGGGGGGGAGTAGCCGACGTCGGATCCGGCCCGCCTGGTACTATCACTGACATCAATTACGGAGCGGCTTCTTCGAGTCGCTATCGGCTGTTTTACGGTCTATCGAACGCTCTCGCCTCGCACCGTCAGAGAGCCATTGCCGTCGATCGAGTGCTCGTGTGACTGTGTATCACGCGAAAAAACATAACGTTCTATAATATGGAATTGAAGAACAATTCGTTCAGATAAACAGATTTAATACACGTTCTGTTCTATATAAGGTCAAGTTGGCCGCCTTCCGTTCGTTGCGGGTGTCCGGTTGCGAGACGGACTCGGCCAACACTGAGCCAACGTATGACGGATGAGACACAGTCGACGACGGTCGGAGCGGAACCGAGCGAGGCCGCGGATGCGACGCCCTTCGCGCCGGCGGTGCTCACGCGACTCGTGTGGGCGCTGTGGGTCGCGAGTGTCGGCGTGCTGGGAATGCGATTCCTGAGTGGAAGCACCGCGCCGTGGCAGGCCTTCGGTGCCGTGACGGTCGATGGGCTGACTGTCCTGCTGTGGATCGTCGTGACTTTCTTCAGCGGAATCATCCACAGTTATTCGTGTCGGTATATGGCCGGTGACTCGGGCCTCACCCGCTTTTTCACCCGGATCTTCGGGTTCACCGTGGCTGTGATGGTGCTGGCCGCCGCCGACCACGCCGCGCTGTTCGTCGGCGCGTGGCTGGCGATGGGACTCGTGATGGCCGATCTGGTCGGACACGTTCGCGGCTGGTCACAGGCGCAAGCGGCCGCCGGACTCGCCCGCCGGTACTTCGTGGGAAGCAGCGCGCTGGTCGGGACCGCCCTCGCTGTCCTGTGGTGGCAGACCGGAGCGACAACGGTCTCCGGAATCGCGGCGGCCACCAGTTCGCTGTCCGGCCCCTCGGTGTTCCTCGCCGGCAGCGCGCTCGTCCTGGCGGCGGCGATCCAGTCCGCACTGTTGCCGTTTCACACCTGGCTCCTCTCGTCGATGACGGCCCCGACCCCGGCGTCGGCACTGATGCACGCCGGGTTCGTCAACGCCGGCGGAATCCTCCTCCTGCGTTTCGCGCCCGTTGTGACGATCGAACCGAGCGTGATGTTGGCAATCGTGCTCCTGGGGACCATCAGCGCGCTGGGCGGTAAACTGCTGAAATCCGTACAGACCGACGTCAAACGCCGCCTCGGCTGTTCGACGGTCGGTCAGATGGGCTTTATGTTGATGCAGGCGGGCCTCGGGTTCTTCGGTGCCGCGATCACGCATCTCGTCCTGCACGGCTTTTACAAGGCCTACAAGTTCCTCTCGGCGGGGAGCCGGGTCGAACGCGCCGCCCCGTCGGCAGCGGCCGAACGTGACTCCCTCGGCCTCGTCGGCGTCGCCGTCGCGGCCGTGTCGGCTGTCGCCGGCGGCGCGGTGTTCGTCGTGACCACTGGGAAAGGAGGCGAGTTCGACACCGGACTGCTGCTGACCCTGATCGTGGTCGTGTCGACGATGCACGCGGCACGGACCACGCTGGGACAGGGAGATCTCCCGGTCGCGGCCCGCCTCGCCGCCATCCCGCTGGTGTTGCTTCCGGCAGTCGCCCTCTACGGCCTCGTCTACAACGCGATCAGGACGGTCCTGAGTGGGCTCCCCATCGTGACCGCAGCAACGACGCTCACGCCCGTTCACGGGCTCGTCGCCGTTGCGTTCGTGAGCTCCTACGTAGCCATCGATACCGGGGTCTACCGGCGCAGCAGGCGTCTGTACGTGGCACTACTGAACGCCTCACGCTCGCCAACGACGACGATGACGACTTCGACGGAGGACTACAATGAGTACTGAGACAGCGATCCGTGACAGCATCGAGCAGGCATCGACGGCGGTCGGTCGGGTCTGGCCGCTCCACTCGTTCGTGACGGCCAACCCGCTCGCCGGGTTCGAGGACCGCCCGTTCCACGAGGCGGTGGCGCGAGGTGAATCGCTGTTCGGGGCCGACGGCTATCCGCGCGCTGCGGTCTTCCGTCGGGCCTGGGAAGCGGGTCGGATCGAAAGCGAGGTGCTCCGCGAGGAGTTGAACCGTCACGGACACGATGCCGACCCCGAGACGCTCTTGGACCGGATGGCGTCGGAGGAGTCGGCCGAGGAACGCGATTCCGCGACGTCGTCGGACCACGTTGATCACGTCCTGACGAAGTGGCTGTCGGCGTTCCTCGACCAGGGCGGCGCGGAGTGGCCGATGCCGGACCGGTCGAAAGGCTTCTACAGCGCCTTTCGCTCGGTCGCACGGCACGACAGCGAGATTCCGAACGGCGCGGTCGCCGATCTCCCCGACGATCCGATCGAGGCCCTCGCCGACCATCTTTCGGAGTACTCGGAGGCTGAGTGGTCGTCGATTCTCGAACACCATCTGACTGCGCTCCCCGGCTGGACGGGGCTGATCAGACAGCGCGTCGAGGACGGCGACGTCTGGCAGTCCGCGTACCCGATCACCGTCCCGGGCTATCTGGCCGTCCGGTTGGCGCTCGTAACTGCCTTCGGCGCGCCGATCGCTCCGACGGACGTGAGCGATCACGAGACACCGGATCCTGTCGACGCTGCTGAATCAGCGGCTGCCGCCCCGCCCGCAGAGGCCTTCTTAACCGCCTGGGAGGCGACGTACCGGGACGAGTTGAGCGAGGCCGTCGCAGCGCGGAGCGCAACTCTTCAGGACGAGCGCGACCGGCCAGACGCACAGATGGTCTTCTGTATCGACACGCGCTCGGAGGTCATCCGTCGCCACGTCGAGTCCACCGGCGATTACGAGACGTACGGCTACGCGGGCTTCTTCGGCATTCCGATGCGCTACGAGGGATACGACGCGGCCACGGGGACGAACGCGTGCCCGCCGATCGTCGATCCCGAACATCGGATCGCGGACCGCCCGAGCGACGACCACGACCACCGCCACGAGGACCACGCGCGGTGGACGGCGGGATTCGAGGCGGCCGAGCATCTCGTGGAATCGCTCAAGTCGAACGCCGCGACCGCGTTCAGTTTCGTCGAGACCGCCGGGAGCGGCTACGGGGCTGCCCTCACCGCCCGGACGCTCCTCCCCGGGCGCGTGCACGACGTGTTCGACGCAGTCGACGAGCGGATTCCGAACCCCGTGGAGTTCTGCCGGCCGCTGCTCGATCCCGACCACGAGGCCGAACCCGGGGCCGGTACCGCTGCCGACGGTGGCCTCCCTTCGGGGTTGACCTTCGACGAGCGTGTCGAGTATGCGGCGACGGCCTTCGAACTGATGGGCTGGGACGAGTTCGCTCGCGTCGTCGTGTTCGCGGGGCACACCAGCGAGACGACCAACAACCCTCACGAATCGAGCCTCGACTGCGGTGCCTGCGCCGGGAGTCCTGGTGGCCCGAACGCTCGCGTGCTCGCAACCATCTGCAACGACGACGCAGTGCGTGAGGCCCTGGAAGCGCGCGGAATCGATATCCCCGAGGACACCGTCTTCGTCGCCGGCGAGCACAACACTACGACTGACGAGGTAGAACTCTTCGTCGATTCGACCCCGGAGAGCCACGCCGAAGACCTCGATCGGCTTCGGCGCGACCTCGCGACGGCCGCCGAATCGGCGGCGGCGGAGCGCGTGGCGTCGATGGATGCGGACGCGTCGGATCCCGCACGCGAGACGGAGCGCCGCGCCGCCGACTGGGCGGAGACGCGCCCCGAATGGGGTCTCGCCGGCAACGCCGGACTCGTCGTCGGCCCTCGTGATCTCACTGCGGACGTGGACCTGAACGGCCGCGCGTTTCTCCACTCCTACGACTGGCAGACCGACCCCGAGGGCGACGCGCTCGAAGCGATCCTGACCGGGCCGATGGTCGTCACCCAGTGGATCAACGCCCAGTACTACTTCGCGACGGTCGACACCGCCGCGTACGGAAGCGGGTCGAAAGTCACCCAGAACCCGGTGGGTAACGTCGGCGTCTACCAGGGCAACGGCGGTGACCTGATGCGCGGCCTGCCCCTCCAGTCCCTGAAGCAGGCGGACGACGAACCGTACCATCAGCCACTCCGGCTCTCGACGGTCGTCCACGCGCCCGTCGACCGCGTGACCGAGATTCTCTCGGAACACGCACAACTCGTCGAGTTACTCGACAACAATTGGCTCTCGCTGACTGTCGTCGATCCCACGCAGGATCACGAAGCTTTCCACTACGACGAGGAACGCTCCTGGATAGGGCTCGCCGAGCGCGAGGCATCGACCGAACCTGAACCCGCGACCGCGCCCGTCGCTGCCGACGACTGAGCAATCGGCATCCTCGGCCGGACAACCCGTTCTTCGCTTCTCGCTCGTGGCCGCCAGCCTGGACGCTCCACTCCCCGCTGCTCGGTCGCGATTTCGCCCGGCCTACTTGTCCTCCACCGCTCCGTCGTGGCCGTCGGAGTCGACCGCAGGCTCGCCGTCCGGCGGCGCTGGCCCGTCGCTCTCGTCCGGCGCCGCCGGGACGTGCCCGTTCGTCTCTGTTGCATCGACCCCGTCTAGACCGATTAACTCCTCCTGCAGTGATCCCGTTTCGAGGCCGATCCCCGCGCGGCCAGCCCGGTAGGCGTCGACGGCCTGATCGAGTCGCTCGTCGAGGCCCGTCCTGAGTTCGTCGGCCCGCTCACTGGAGATATCGACCGCGGCGGCGTCCTGCCCCCCGAGCGAGAGCGATCCCGCCGTATCGACATTGACCGTGGCGAGATTGAGACGGCGCTGGAAGACGTTCCGGGAGTCGATGACCGTCTGGATCCGATAGTACGGGACGACCTTCGTCTCCCGCCGCAGGACCCCGTTCCGGGTGACGACGTGCTGGTCGCCCAGCCAGTGCCCCCGATGCTTCCACGTCGCGTGTGCGTACCAGACGGCGAGCGGTGCGAGCCCCAGTGGCGGCCACCACGGAATCGAGGGCGAGACGAACGTCTGCGCCCCGTAGAGGCCGGCGGCGAGCGCACTGACGACGAACAGATACCGGACGAGATAGCGTCGTCGCGCCCGCTTGGGCGGCCGCTCGAGGTCGACGTCGCCGACCGGTTCGAGTTCATCGACGAGGTCGAGAATGCGGTCGCGTTTGGCCAGCGGGATCGCCGCCTCAGAGCCCCGACCGCTGCCGTCGCCGCCACTGCCGTAGCCGGCGGTCTCGATGTACAGCGTGGCGTAGCCGAAGTGCCGCTTCAGCGGGTTGTCCCGGATTGTCAGCGTCTGCACCTTGTCGAATGGGATCGACCCGTCGTAGCGCTGGAGGAGCCCCCGTTCGTACTGGAGTTCCTCGCCCGACTGTACCAGACGGAAGTCGTAGTACTCCACAATCGACGCGGCCGCGCCGACGACCCAGGAAGCGAGCGCGAGCAGCACTACGCCCGCGACCCCGAGTCCGACGACGGCCACGCCCGTCGCGCCGGTGAGGTACTGTGGGACGACGGTCGTGCCGAGCGTGGAGGCAGCCACAAACAGGAGCCCCGGGACGCGGAGGTCGATAGAAAACGCGCCGACCAGGGCGAGTTCGCCGCGATCGAGCGCGAATAGTTCGGTCGTCTCCGGCCCGGTGGCTGCATTGTCTGTGTCCTCGTCCGTGGTCGTCTCGTCGCCGCGTTTCAGCCGGCCGAGTTCCCGCTGGAGACGCTTCGCTTCCTCGAACGAGACGAATCGGAGTTCGGCCTCGGTTTCGCCACCCCCGGCGGTCTCGAATGAGGCCACGGCGATACCGAGCACGCGCTGGATCACGTTCCGCGAGATGTCGACGTTCTGGATCCGCCGTAGCGGGATCTCTCGGCTTCGTCGCGAGAGAACGCCGGAGTCGATGTCGAGCGTGTCCGCGGTGAGTTCGTAACTGAACCGACTGACGTACGCGACCTCGTAACTGATGAACGCAGTCGCTGCGAGCAGCCCGAACCCTGCGATAACAACCGGGCCGGCGGCCCCGACGACAGGGAGGTTGAACCCGCCACCGAGCGCGAACAGGAGCGCGATAGCGATACCGCTCCCCCGCTGGAAGACGCGATACGGGACCGACAGTGGCGAGAGGCTCCGGGCCATCTCAGACAGCGTCTTCGCCCTCCGAACGGATCGCCAGTCGCTTGAGCCGTTCGCGGAGGCCGTCGGCGTCGTCGTACGCGAGGCCCGGAACCGACACGTCGGCCCCGCGCGACCCGGCGGTGTACACGACAGTGCTGGCGAGGCCGACGACGCGTTCCGTCGGCGACCGCGACGTGTCGACGTGCTGAACGCGGACGAATGGCACGACGGTCCTGACCCGAGTGAAGACGCCGCGTTCGAGATACAGCGAATCCTCACGGACCTCGTAGCGCCAGATCCGATAGCGGAGAAGCGACGTCGTGACGCCGAGGGCGGCCATCACGGCAAATACGGCTGCGGGCGTCCAGCCCGGAAGCCACGGCGGTGCGACGGTGAACTGGACGCCGGCGGCCACGCCACCGAGTATTGCGGCGGTGAGCAGCGCGCGGGCGACCCATAGCAGCCGGACGCGGGGATGGAGACGATTCATCGGTGGTCAGTACAACACGATTCCCGAGGAGAGCAACCCGGCGTCGACGAGGAGGAGAAGGCCGACGACCGAGGCCACACGAAAGAGCGTCGTCACCTCTGTGGCTGGCGTGCGGACCCGCTTCTCCTGAAGACCGTCGACGAGCCGGCTCCGGCCGATCTCGACCAGCGCGGTAAACACGAGCCACAGGACGAGCATCGCCAGCACCAGGTGGCCGCGACTGCTCCCGGTGAGACTGCTGATCGTGTACCCCGTGCCGGCGAGGTGACCGCCGGTGAGGAGCATCACAACCGAAGACCCGCGCGAGAGATAGACGAGCTGGTCGGCGATCGTCTCGAGCGGGGCCGCGTCGAGCGCGCCGTCGACCGCCCTCGGGAGGATGGCCAAGGCGACGAAGACGACGCTTCCGACCCACAGCGCTCCGACGACGGTGTGGAGCGTCCGCATAACGGTGTCGAGTACCATAGATAGCGGGAGGGACCCACGGCGCTTGAAACCCGGCGATCCCAGTCGAGCGACTGTTGAGACGTCCGCTGTGTTGCTGTTCCGATTCATACTCTGGTGAGCCGTTCCGCAGTGACGTCGATTCCTGGCGAGTAGTGCAGCAGTGGCGCTCCGGCCGGCGCGTCGAACCCGTTGGCGGTGAACAGCGTGTTCGACTCGATCTCGGCTTCCCCCTCCTGCAGCGGCCACGGCTGGTGGTCGATGTTCCCGTAGTAGAGGTCGCCGTCGCCCGCGGTGTAGAACCGGTAGTTCTCGGTCAGGAAGGCTTCGAGCGTCCCCGGCTCGGGGGTGAACTGCTCACCGGCCGGTCGGTAGGACGCCTCGAACCGTGCCGGAGCCACGCCCGCGTGATCGCGCTGGCTTCGCATCGTCAGTTCCGGCACTTCGTCGTGGTCTTCGCGTGCCACGCGGATCTTGGCACGATAGTACGGGAGCTCGAACAGCGAGCGAGCGACAGAGACTCCGAGGCGGTCGTCGGCGTCGAGGCTAAAGAAGTAGACGGCGTGCTCGTCGCTCCCGGGGCGCGTCACGTACGTCCGGAGGTTGAGTTCCGGAAACGAGAGTCCGACCGGCGAACCGCGCGGGCGGATGTCCTCCATCACGAAGCCGACGACGCCCAGCCACGCGTCGCCGTCGTAGGTGGCGACGTCGAGTCCCTCCGGAAGCGCCTGGTCGATCACGTCCGGACCGACCGCCCAGTGGGCGAACAGCGCGTCGCGCCACCGCATTCGGAGTAAGTCCATAACAGACCTAAGGCCCCGACGTACTTTCGCCTTCCTCGCTGGTTCGTCACACGTAAACACGGCACACGAGTTGTGCCCCCGTGGAGACGGGACCAAACGGGGCGTGATGCACCCGGCGAGAGAGTCACCTGACGGACTGTGGTTTGGAAATGAGTGTCACGGCGAATATGATTGAAAACAGAGTACAGACGCGGTCACCACAAGTCGAAGCGAGCGAACGACGACGGTCCAACCGACGATCATAACGGGGAGATAGTGATTACTCTCACTGTTTACCGGTGATCGTCGTCCCCGCTCGCGGTGATCACTGCGAAGAGACGAGGGTAATCACTATAGTAGCGTTTGCAAATATTCGCTCACTCGATTGCACAACTGCGTGCGATCGGCTGTGCAATCAGTTGCAAACGCTACTATAGCTGCCTGCTCGTGTCGATACCTGATCGAAAGAATGATTTCCACCCGATGCTGCTGTTCCCTCCCAAATCGCGCGTTCTGTCGCGAGCGCTTGGAAGACGAATGCTACACTGCCGAACGAGAAAGTGGACGGACAGACCTCGATCGTCTATCGGGGAAATGCTATAGTTACTATATTGATACTATGTACTGTCACGTCGCCTATTAATATCGGCATCAAAATGTTAAGACTACTAGATATACTCTTGGTAATGCGTGATGATAAATGGCAGTTGACAGAGCGCGGTCTTGTGATGCTTATACTATCCATTGCTCTAATCGGGCTGTTCGCGTGGAGTGGCAGCGCAGTAGCGACTGATATCGATCTAACGGCAGGGGCGAGTGGCGACCTCTCTGCTCTCGAAGGTGGTGCAGTCAACGGTCAGACCAACTCCGATGGTCGGCTGGTCGTCGATAACGATTCAGGGGAGGGCGAGTACGGCACGATTCAGGCAGCGGTGGACAATGCGACGAGCGGCGACACAGTGGTCGTTCAACAAAGCGCCGCGGATTACAGCGCATTCTCTGGAAGTTCGGTCGATAATCTGACCGTCACCGCCGCATCAGGAGTCTCCCCGACGGTGGTCGCCGGTAGCGCTCGGGTTGAAGTCGGACCGAACAGCACCGTCAGCGACCTCACGTTCGACCTCAACGGTCAGGTAATCTTTCTTGGCGGTTCTGACAACGTGACGTTCAGGAACAACACGGTCAACATCTCCGGCAGTTCGAACTACGGAATCAGAGCAGAGGCGTCGACCGGTGTCAGGGTGACAAACAACACGTTCAATCAGTCGGCCGCCCCGGACGGAGGAGGCTACCCACAGGCCGTCCTACTTTCTGGGACGCAGGCTACTATTGCCAACAACACG